>CAYWFQ010000018.1:0-2633 GCA_964457505.1 uncultured Flavobacterium sp. | reverse complement strand
AAGCAGCAGCCGACTCTTGACGGGCGCCTTCCCAAGCTTTTAATAAATCTTCCTCTTTCCAAACAGCACGCATTCCTTTTCCACCACCACCAGCAGTAGCTTTCAACATTACTGGATAACCAAATTGATTGGCTAATTCAGCAGCTTGTTCGTACGATTCTAAAATTCCAACAGAACCTGGAACACAAGGAACTCCTGCTTCAATCATAGTCGATTTCGCCGAAGCTTTGTCTCCCATTCTATCAATCATTTCAGGTGCGGCACCAATAAATTTGATTCCGTGTTCTTGACAGATTTTTGAGAATTTTGAATTTTCAGAAAGGAAACCATATCCTGGGTGAATTGCATCAGCATTAGTAATCTCTGCTGCGGCAATAATATTGGACATTTTCAAATAGGATAAATTACTTGGAGCGGGACCAATACACACTGCTTCATCTGCAAATTTTACGTGTAAACTTTCCGCATCAGCAGTAGAATAAACAGCAACCGTTTTGATTCCCATCTCTTTGCAAGTACGTATTACACGAAGTGCAATCTCTCCTCTATTTGCAATTAATATTTTTTTAAACATCTTTTTTAATTAGATTGTTAGACAATTGGATTGTTGGATTGTTAGATTGCTACGTCATGTATTGACATTCGCATAATAGAAATAGTATAAATTGTTGAAAAATCTACTACTCTAAAAAATCTAATAATCTAATAATCTAAATTATGATGGATCTACCAAGAATAATGGTTGATCAAATTCTACTGGAGACATATCATCCACTAAAATTTTAACGATTTTACCTGAAATTTCAGATTCGATTTCGTTAAATAATTTCATTGCTTCAATCACACAAAGTACATCTCCTTTTCCGATAGTACTTCCTACCTCAACAAAAACTGGTTTGTCAGGAGATGGTTTTCTATAGAATGTTCCAATAATTGGTGATTTGATAGTAACATATTTCGACTCTTCTGCAACAGGTGTCGCTGGAGCAGCAGGCGCTGCCGCCGCTGGAGCTACTGCTTGAGGAGCCACTGCTTGTTGAAGCATTGGTTGCGCTGGCATTTGCTGAACATAAGTTGTTTCAGTAGTATTACCTTCTAACGTTGTTCTGATGGTTACTTTTACATCGTCCATCTCCAATTTAACCTCTGCAACTCCTGAGTTTGCAACAAATTTGATTAGGTTTTGAATTTCTTTTAAATCCATAATGATTTGTTTTTAGTTTACATTTATTTTTTATCGTAGGCCCATTTTAAATAAATAGCACCCCAAGTAAATCCGCCACCAAAAGCAGCAAAAATTACCGTATCCCCTTTTTTGAATTGATTCTCAAAATCACTTAAAACTAATGGTAAAGTAGCCGAAGTTGTATTTCCATATCGTTCGATATTCATCAACACTTTACTTTCTTCTAAGTTCATTCTGTTTGCAGTAGCGTCAATGATACGTTTATTAGCTTGGTGTGGCACTAACCAATTCACGTCTTCATTAGTCAAATTATTTCTTTTCAAGATTTGTTCGCTTGCATCAGCCATATTGGTTACAGCATATTTAAAAACGGTTTTACCATCTTGAATAATATTGTGTCGGTTTTCTTTCACCGTATCAATTGTAGTAGGTATTAATGACCCTCCGGCAGGGATTTTTAAGAAATCACGTCCAACTCCGTCAGAACGTAAATACTCGTCTTGCAAGCCTAAACCTTCAAAGTTAGGTTCAAACAAAACAGCACCGGCACCATCACCAAAGATGATACAAGTAGCACGATCCGTGTAATCCACAATTGATGACATTTTATCGGCACCAATAAGTAGTACTTTTTTATATCTTCCTGATTGAATGTAGGCAGCAGCAGTTGACATTCCGAATAAAAAGCTAGAACAAGCTGCTTGTAAATCGTAACCAAATGCGTTAGTTGCGCCAATTTCAGTTGCCACATAAGCAGCAGTTGCTGCAACAGGCATATCGGCAGTGGCAGTTGCCACAATTACTAAATCGATCTCCAAAGGATCTAAATTAGCTTTGGCCATTAAATCTTTAGCAGCCATAATAGCAAGGTAAGAAGTCCCTTTACTATCGTCTTTCAGAATACGTCTTTCTTTAATTCCTGTACGAGCGGTAATCCATTCGTCATTCGTATCGACCAATGTTTCAAGGATTTCGTTCGTTAAAACAAAATCTGGAACATACGCTCCAACAGCGGTAATTGCGGCTGTAATTGTACTCATTGTATTCGTTTATTGCAATCAAATGCTGGGCATTTGACAAATTTTTAAAAGACTTGAAAATTACAAAAAAAATTTCCAATCCAAACCTTTTAACACTCTAATTTGACAAAAATTATAGGCAACAAAAAAAACTCTCACATGGTGAGAGTTCTATTTTAGCTACAAAAATGTATTAAGCAACAGCTTCTGATTTATCAATAACCACCTGTCCTCTGTAGTACATTTTACCTTCGTGCCAGTAAGCTCTGTGGTATAAGTGTGCTTCTCCAGTAATTGGACAAGTAGCGATTTGAGCTACAGTTGCTTTATAATGTGTTCTTCTCTTATCTCTTCTTGTTTTGGAGATTTTTCTCTTAGGATGTGCCATTTTACTATATTATTTATCCGTTAATAGTTGCTTTAATTTG
>CAYWFQ010000017.1:0-30237 GCA_964457505.1 uncultured Flavobacterium sp. | reverse complement strand
TTGCATCTGAGATTCCGTCATTATCTGAATCCGCATCTCTGTAATCTGGAGTACCATCGTTATCAGTGTCTACTGGTGTAGCGCCTGTACCTCTCTCGATTGCATCTGAGATTCCGTCATTATCTGAATCTGAATCCAAGTAATCTGGAGTACCGTCATTATCAGTATCAACTGGTGTAGTGCCTGTACCTTTCTCGATTGCATCTGAGATTCCGTCATTATCAGAATCTACATCTCTATAATCTGGAGTACCGTCATTGTCAGTGTCTACTGGTGTAGCGCCTGTACCTTTCTCGATTGCATCTGAGATTCCGTCATTATCTGAATCAGCGTCTCTGTAATCTGGAGTACCGTCGCCGTCAGTATCAACTGGTGTAGCACCTGTACCTTTCTCGATTGCATCTAAAATTCCATCATTATCAGAATCTACATCTCTATAATCTGGAGTACCGTCATTGTCAGTGTCTACTGGTGTAGCGCCTGTACCTTTCTCGATTGCATCTGAGATTCCGTCATTATCTGAATCAGCGTCTCTGTAATCTGGAGTACCGTCGCCGTCAGTATCAACTGGTGTAGCACCTGTACCTTTCTCGATTGCATCTAAAATTCCATCATTATCAGAATCTACATCTCTATAATCTGGGATACCATCACCATCAGTATCTGTTGGATTCATTGGATCCGCACCTTTCTCAATTACGTCTGAGATACCATCGTTATCAGAATCAAGATCGATATAATCTGGTGTTCCGTCTCCATCAGTATCAATTGGAATACTAGGATTCACACGTTCAACAGCATCTGGAATACCATCTCCATCAGAATCAATATCTCTGTAATTTGGTTGACTATCTCCATCGGTATTTACTGGTGTTGATCCAGAACCGTTTTCGATTGCATCAGAGATACCGTCACCATCAGAATCTAAATCTCTATAATCTGGAGTACCGTCTCCGTCAGTATCAAGAGGTGTAGTACCTGATCCCATTTCAATAGCATCTTGAATTCCGTCATTATCTGAATCCGTATCTAAATAATCTGGTTTTCCATCTCCATCTGTATCAATTGGTGCATTTGGATTCGTTCCTTTTTCGATAGCATCAGAAATACCATCTCCATCAGAATCTGCATCATACGGGTTACGTTTACCGTCACCATCTGTATCTGCAGGTGTTGTTCCTCCGTTTACTGCTTGAGGCACACCATTCGCATCAACAGGACCATCAATTCTACCGTCACCGTTTACATCTAAACCATTAGATTCTCTTGCATCGGTAATACCATCATTATCAGAATCCGTATCTAAACTATTGATAATTCCGTCTCCATCTGAATCACAGTTAGTTGCTGATGGCGAACAAGCCGCATTTTCAATAACATCAGTAATTCCATCGTTATCATCATCTAAATCAACTGCATCTGGAATACCGTCTCCATCTGTATCAGTTCCTGGACAACCATTTAAATACGGTGAACCTACAACCAAAGGACAATCATCTACTGCATCCAATACTCCGTCTCCATCTGAATCCACATCTCTGTAATCAGGGGTACCGTCATTATCAGTATCTGCTGGAGTAGTTCCAGTTCCTTTTTCTACTGCATCAGTAATTCCATCATTGTCAGAGTCTGGGTCTTGGAAGTCTGGCGTACCATCTCCATCAGTGTCTCTTGGATTATTTCCATTCTCACCTTTTTCCACAGCATCAGTTATACCATCGTTATCAGAGTCAGTGTCTCTATAATCTGGCGTTCCATCTCCATCTGTATCTACAAGACCTGGTCCTGCACCTTTTTCAAGAGTATCTGGAATTCCATCATTATCTGAATCAGTATCTAAATAATCAGGAATGTTATCTCCATCAGTATCTAACGGATCGTTACCATTAGCCCCTTTTTCGATAGCATCTGAAATACCATCTCCATCTGAATCTAGGTCATACGGATTAGCGTTTCCTGTTCCATCAGTATTAGGAGGAGTTACTCCACCATTTGAAGACTCAGGTACACCATCAGCATCAACTGCTCCATCTACCATTCCGTCACCGTTAGCGTCTGTTCCGTTGGTTTCTACTACATCAGAGATTCCATCGTTATCAGAGTCTGGATCTAAACGGTTTGGAATTCCATCACCGTCAGTATCACAATTTACTGCTGCTGGATCACAAACTGCTCCTTCTACTGTATCTAAGATACCGTCATTGTCATCGTCTGCGTCAAGTCCATCAACAATTCCGTCTCCGTCTGTATCAACAGGACAACCTGTTGTACTTCCAAATCCATCTACATAAGGACATTGGTCAACACTATCTAATACCCCATCACCATCTGAATCAGCATCTCTATAATTAGGAGTGCCATCTTCATCTGTATCGGCAACACCTTCTTGGTTGTCTGGTTTACCATCGTTATCAGAATCCGTATCTTGGAAGTCTGGAGTTCCATCGCTGTCAGTATCAAGCGGTGTAGTTCCTGTTCCTTTTTCTACTGCATCTGTAATTCCGTCATTATCAGAATCCAAATCTTTATAATCTGGAATACCATCTCCGTCAGTATCTGTTGGTGTACATGGCGTTGTACCTGTACATCCTCTATCTTCAGTTGCGTCTAAGATTCCGTCATTATCTGAATCGGTATCTTGGAAATCTGGAATACCATCACCATCTGTATCTGTTGGATTCAATGGATCGTTTCCTTTCTCTACTGCATCTGGAATACCGTCGTTATCAGAATCTGTATCTCTATAGTCTGGGATACCATCGCCATCTGTATCCAATGGACGTAATGGGTCATTTCCTTTTTCTATAGCATCTGGGATTCCGTCATTATCAGAATCTGTATCTTGGAAGTCTGGAGTACCATCACCATCAGAATCTCTTGGTGTTGTTCCTGTTCCTTTTTCTACAGCGTCTGGAATACCGTCTCCGTCAGAATCTAAATCTCTATAATCTGGAGTTCCATCTCCATCAGTATCAAGAGGTGTTGTTCCTGTTCCTTTTTCAGCTGAATCTAAAATACCATCATTGTCTGAATCAGTATCTTGGAAATCTGGAATACCATCACCATCTGTATCCAATGGATGCAATGGATCGGCTCCTTTTTCGGCTGCATCAGAAATTCCGTCTCCGTCAGAGTCTACATCTCTATAATCAGGTGTTCCGTCTCCGTCAGTATCTGTAGGCGTACATGGTGCTGTACCTGTACAACCTGCATCTTCAACGCTATCTGGAATACCGTCACCGTCAGTGTCAGTATCTCTATAGTCTGGAATACCATCGCCATCTGTATCGCGAATAGCTGTTCCTGGACCTTTTTCTACTGAGTCTGGAATACCATCATTATCCGAATCTTTATCTAAATAATCTGGTGTTCCATCACCGTCTGTATCTATCGGTGTTGCTCCGTTTGGTCCTTTTTCGATAGCATCAGAAATACCATCTCCATCAGAATCTACATCATACGGATTAGCACTTCCGTCACCGTCAGTATCAACAGGTGTTTTACCACCGTTTACAGCTACTGGTACACCGTTAGCATCTATTGCTCCGTCTGCTTTACCATCGTTATTCGCATCTACTACTCCTGCCTCGATTGTATCTTTAATACCATCGTTGTCTGAATCTGCATCAAATCGGTTTGGAATTCCATCACCGTCTGAATCACAATTTGGACTAGTTGGGTTACATGCTGCATTCTCAACTGTATCTAGGATACCGTCGTTATCATCATCTAAGTCAACCGCATCAACAATACCGTCTCCATCAAAGTCAGCAGGACAACCATTGTTGCTCGCTGCACCGGCTACTGTAGGACATCTATCCGTTGCATCTGGCACACCGTCTCCGTCTGAATCAGCATCTTTATAATCTGGAGTTCCATCTCCATCAGTATCTGCTGTTCCTTCTTGACTATCTGGAAGACCGTCATTATCAGAATCTGGGTCTCTATAATCAGGGATTCCATCTCCATCAGTATCAGCAGGTGTTGTTCCTGTTCCTTTTTCTACTGCATCTGGAATACCGTCGTTATCAGAATCTGTGTCTTGGAAGTCTGGAATTCCATCTCCATCTGTATCCAGAGGTGTTGTTCCTGTTCCTTTCTCTACTGAGTCTGGAATACCGTCGTTATCAGAATCCGTATCTTGGAAGTCAGGGATTCCATCTCCATCTGTATCTTTTGGAGTCGTTCCTGTTCCTTTTTCTACTGCATCTAAGATACCGTCATTATCAGAATCTGTGTCTTGGAAGTCTGGTGTTCCATCTCCATCTGTATCCTTTGGAGTCGTTCCTGTTCCTTTTTCAACTGAATCCGGAATACCGTCTCCGTCTGAATCTGCATCTCTATAATCTGGCGTTCCATCACCATCTGTATCTGTTGGAGTACATGGAGCTGTTCCTGTACATCCTCTATCTTCAGTTGCATCTGGAATACCGTCGTTATCAGAATCGGTATCTTGGAAATCTGGAATACCATCGCCATCTGTATCAAGCGGTGTTGTTCCTGTTCCTTTCTCTACTGAGTCTGGAATACCATCTCCATCAGAATCTAAATCTCTATAATCAGGGATTCCGTCTTTATCTGTATCCAATGGTACATTTCCATTAGTGCCTTTTTCAACAGCATCTAAAATTCCATCATTATCAGAATCTACATCTTTATAATCAGGTGTACCATCATTATCAGTATCTAATGGGTTATTTCCATCAGGACCTTTTTCTACAGCATCTGGTATTCCGTCACCGTCTGAATCTAAGTCATACGGATTCAATTTACCATCACCGTCTGTATCTGGAGCTGTTAATCCGCCATTAGCTGATTGTGGCACCCCATTAGCATCTACTGCTCCGTCGGCTTTACCATCATTATTTGCATCTGTTCCACCAGCTTCGTTCACATCAGAAATTCCATCATTATCTGAATCCGAATCCAAACGATTTGGAATACCGTCTCCATCTGAATCACAATCTGTTGCGACTGGGTTACACGCTGCATTTTCAACTGAATCTAAGATTCCGTCATTATCATCATCTAAGTCAATAGCATCAACTAAACCGTCACCATCAAAGTCATCTGGACATCCTTTTGTAGCGGCAGTTCCAACTTCTAATGGACATTGGTCAATACTATCTGGCACACCATCTCCGTCAGAGTCTGTATCTTGGAAGTTAGGAGTACCATCACTATCCGTATCTACAGCACCTTCTTGGTTGTCTGGTTTCAAATCGCCATCAGAGTCTGTGTCTCTGTAATCTGGAGTTCCGTCGCCATCTGTATCAGTAGGAGTACATGGAGCTGTTCCTGTACATCCTGCATCTTCCGTTGCATCTGGAATACCATCATTATCAGAATCTGGATCTCTATAATCTGGAATACCATCACCATCTGTATCGATAGGTGTAGGTCCATTTCCTTTTTCTACCGCATCTGGAATACCGTCATTATCAGAATCTGTGTCTTGGAAGTCAGGTGTTCCATCTCCATCTGTATCAAGAGGTGTTGTTCCTGTTCCTTTTTCTACTGCATCTAAGATACCGTCATTGTCCGAATCCGTGTCTTGGAAGTCAGGTGTTCCGTCTCCATCTGTATCTTTTGGAGTCGTTCCTGTTCCTTTTTCTACTGCATCTAAGATACCGTCATTATCAGAATCTGTGTCTTGGAAGTCAGGTGTTCCATCTCCATCTGTATCTTTTGGAGTTGATCCTGTTCCTTTTTCAGCAGCATCAGTAATACCGTCACCGTCTGAATCAGCGTCTCTGTAATCTGGAGTTCCGTCACCATCTGTATCCGTAGGAGTACATGGAGCTGTTCCTGTACAACCTGCATCTTCAGTAGCGTCTGGAATACCATCGTTATCTGAATCCGTATCTAAGTAATCAGGTGTTCCGTCACCATCTGTATCAAGCGGTGTTGTTCCTGTTCCTTTTTCTACTGCGTCTGGGATACCGTCTCCATCAGAGTCTGTATCTTGGAAGTTTGGAATACCATCACCATCTGTATCAGCTGGGGTAGTTCCTGTTCCTTTTTCAACGCTATCTAAAATACCGTCGTTATCAGAATCTGTATCTTGGAAGTCAGGTGTTCCATCTCCATCTGTATCTTTTGGAGTGGTTCCTGTTCCTTTTTCAACGCTATCTAAAATACCGTCGTTATCAGAATCTGTGTCTTGGAAGTCAGGTGTTCCATCTCCATCTGTATCTTTTGGAGTTGATCCTGTTCCTTTTTCAGCAGCATCAGTAATACCGTCACCGTCTGAATCAGCGTCTCTGTAATCTGGAGTTCCGTCACCATCTGTATCAAGTGGAGTTGTTCCTGTTCCTTTTTCGATAGCGTCTTTAATTCCGTCATTATCAGAATCCGTGTCTTGGAAGTCAGGGGTTCCATCTCCATCAGTGTCTAGTGGAGTAGTTCCTGTTCCTTTTTCTACTGAATCTAAAATACCGTCTCCATCAGAATCTGTATCTCTGTAATCCGGTGTTCCGTCTCCATCTGTGTCTACCGGAGTAGTTCCTGTTCCTTTTTCTACTGCATCTAAGATACCATCGTTATCTGAGTCAGTGTCTAAATAGTCTGGAATGTTATCTCCATCAGAATCTACTGGTGTTGTACCTGTTCCTTTTTCGATAGCATCTGAAATACCATCTCCATCAGAATCTACATCATATGGATTCGCTTTACCATCTGAATCTGTATCTACTGGAGTCAATCCGCCATTAGCTGATTGTGGCACTCCATTCGCATCTACTGCTCCATCGGCTCTACCGTCATTATCTGCATCTGTTCCTCCTGCTTCGATTACATCATTGATGCCATCGTTATCTGAATCAATGTCCAAACGGTTTGGAATTCCGTCTCCGTCTGAATCACAATTTGGATTAGCTGGTGAACAAGCTGCATTTTCAACTGAATCTAAGATTCCGTCATTATCATCGTCTAGGTCTTCGGCAGCTGTTATTGCTAAAGTTCCTGTACTTGTTGCGCCTTGACCATCACTTACTGTATACGTAATTGCTGGAACTGCACCTGAATAACCATCTACTGGTGTGAACGTGTAACTTCCATCTGCATTCACTTTCAAGGTACCTACTCCTGGAATATCTACGATACTTCCTGCTGGATAGGTTTCTCCATTAATTGTGAAATCAGTTACTGTTAAGGTGTTGTTTTCAGCATCAGTATCATTCGCAAGTACATTTCCTGTAGCGGTTTCGCCTTGACCTACAGTTTTAGTATCATTAGTTGCTACTGGCGCATCGTTTACTGGAGTCACGCTAAGGTTTAAGCTAGCTGAATCTGTTGCTCCAGTACTATCTTCAGTCGTGTACACAATAGTTGGTACTGGTCCTGAATAATTCGCCTCTGGAGTGAAAACAAACGATCCGTCTTCGTTGATAATAATTGATCCTTTACCAGGAATTTGAGCCGTTGTTCCGGCTGCATAGGTTACTCCTCCTACTGTATATTCTTTTACAGTAATGGTATCTCCATCAATATCACTATCGTTATCCAATACATTTCCTGTTGCTGGCGTATCCTCTGGTGTAGCGATATTATCATCGTTAACCGCCATTGGTGTATCGTTAGCCGCAGTAATTGTAATGGCAAGACTTCCTGTGTCCTTTCCTCCGTCTCCATCACTTACGGTGTAAGTAATAGCTGGCACTGCACCATTATAATCTGCATTTGGAACAAATTCGTATGTTCCGTTTGCATTCACTTGAATGGTTCCCACTCCTGGAATTACTGATTTACTTCCTGCTGGATACGTATAAGTAACCCCTCCCACAGTAAATGAGTATTCCGTAATTACAAGGGTTGTTCCTGCATCGGCATCTGTATCATTAGTCAATACGTTACCCGTTGCAGTACCGTCCTCAGCCACTGTTGCAGTATCATTAGTAGCCACTGGATCAGCATTTATTGGTGAAACAAACAAGTCTAAACTTGCGGTTCTTGTTGACGTTCCATCGGTTACGGTGTACGTAATCATTGGTACATCTCCTGAGTAACCCGTTGCTGGTTCAAAAGTGTATGAACCATCAGCGTTTACTGTAATTGTTCCTTCGGTTAATACTACTGGTGTTCCTACAGGATAATCTACGCCTCCAATTGTTATTTTACTAACTGTTAACGTATCTCCATCCACATCGGTATCATTCGTTAAAACGTTACCTGTTGCGTTAGTACCTGCCGGTGTTTCTGCAATATCAGTAGCTGGTAGCGGAGCATCGTTTACATTTCCAACTGAAAGTGTTAATGTTCCTGTAGTGTTTCCACCATTTCCATCACTAATTGCATACTCGATAGCAGGAATTGATCCTACATAACCGAAGGCTGGTGTGAAGGTATAACTACCATCAGCATTCACTACAATCGTTCCTTTTCCAGGAATGTTAGCTGTTTCGCCTGCATTATAGGTTACTCCACCTACCGTAAACGTAGTGATACTTAGTGTATCTCCGTCGGCATCAGTATCATTAGCCAAGACATTACCAGATTTTGGTGTGTCTTGCGGTGTAGAAGTGGTTTCGTTAGTCGCCACTGGTACATCGTTCACGGCAGTTACCGTAATGTCTAATTTACCTGTATCTGTTCCTCCATTAGCATCAGTAGCAGTGTACTCAATAGTTGGTACCGCACCGTTGTAATTAGGCTCTGGAGTGAAAGTGTAAGTTCCATTAGCATTGACTACCACTGTTCCCACACCTGCAATAGTTGCAGTTTGTCCCGCTGTATACGTTGTTCCGTTTACTGTGAAACTATTTACTGTTAAAGCAGTATTTCCTGAACCTTTATCGTTAGACAATACATTTCCTGTAGCAGGAGTATCCTCAGCTACCGCTTTAGTATCATCAACAATACTTGGAACATTACCAATTAATAATCGCGCTGCATTTGTAGTTACATTACCACAAGCAAAGTTCGACTCTTTAATTTGTAAACGGTATTTGTATTGGTTCATTGCCATGGTTACATTACTCACTACCAAAGTAGTTGTTGTAGCCCCAGCAAATGTTGCATTATTAGTTATAGTAGTCCAAGTAGTACCACCGTCTGTACTTTGCTCCCATTGGTAGCTTGTTACACCAGTTCCTGGAGTTACCGCTGCCGTAAAGGTAGCTGTATCTGCTACTTGTACAACTTGATTAGCCGGTTGTGTAGTAACAGTACTTGCTCTTCCTGCTGTAGTTACATTGGCATTAGTACCTGGATAAGTTGCTCCCGTTACTTTACCTGTTGCATCTACCGCTGGTGGATTACCTGTTCCATAGTATTGGTTGTTGTCTGTTCCTTGAGCCGTTGTGTTTCCATACGCTTCATTGGCATCAGAACAGCCGTCGTTGTCAGAATCTAAATCTAAATGATTTGGAATTCCATCTCCGTCTGTATCTACTACTGGCGTGTAACATTCTGCCAGGATGATGTCATCAATTGCAAAATCATTACCTCCACCAGAGATGGCATTACTTACCAACTCGTAAGTCATGGTAGAAGTAGTAGCTGTAAACTCTAATTCGTATTTAGCCCAGTTCAATGTATTACTAGAGTCGTTAATGTCTCCAGAAGAAACACTAGCTACAACCGTACCTGATGCGTTTTTAATACGCAATAAGATATTTGGTTTTACTGGACATGAATTACAAACATTCGCAATCCAAGCAGAGAATTTAAACTTCTTACCTACGGTTAAGTAATTCAATGTGTTAGTGTAAGCTACTTGACCAGGATTAGCACCATTGATCAACAACATGGCGCCACCACCACCAGTAGAGTAGGTAGTATGGTCTTTATTTTCATTTATCCATGCCGCAAAACCTCCTAATCTTGCGTTAGAAACCACGGCATATTGACCGTCATTGGCGCCACGAACTCCGTCTTGCCAAGTCCAAGTATAGCCTGGTACTGTAGCCGCAGAAATACGATCTCCATCTCCAAAGTTTAATCTTTGTGGTCCTGAGAAATCTCCTGTTACCCCAGCAACAGCGGTACTGATACCCACGTTACCAAAGGTTTCGCTATTCATGGTAATGAAATTACAACCAGGTGCTTCCACGCTGTCTAAAATTCCATCGTTGTCGTCATCCACATCGTTCAAGTCAGATACACCGTCTTTATCAGTATCGATACAACCGTTTAAAGTCGTATTTACTGCACGAGGATAGGTGTAGTTTACGTTTGGTGTACCGTTATCAGTAGCTGTTTCTTTACTGTTTGCTAAACCGTTAGTTCCATAAGGACCTGCTACGGTAGCATCAGTTAAATTACTTACTGTTCCTGCCTCAACTGCGTCGTTACAACCATCACCGTCTGAATCTAAATCCAAATGGTTTGGTGTTCCGTCACCGTCTGTATCCACATTTGGTGTGAAACATTCGCTCAAGCTAATGTCATCTAAAGCAAAATCGTTACCACCTCCTGAAGCTGCATTACTTACCAAGTCATAAGTCATGGTAGAAGTCGAAGCTACAAACTCTAAATCGTATTTAGTCCATAATATCGCACCTGCGCTAGAAGCCACGTCTCCTGTAGAAACACTACTTACCACCGTACCTGCCGCGTTTTTAATTCGCAAGATCAAGTTTGGTTTAATGGTAGTTGTGTTGTCTAAAACATTGGCAACCCAAGCAGAGAAACGGTATTTTTTACCAATAGTCAAGCCTATAACTGTATTAGTATATGCCACTTGACCAGGGTTTGAACCGTTAATCAATAACATGGCTCCACCACCACCCGTATTTTCGGTAGTATGGTCTTTGTTAATGTTGTACCAGCCAAATCCTCCCAAACGTGGGTTAGATACGATACCGTATTGTCCATCTGAAACATAACGGTCACCGTTAGACCATGCCCAAGCATAACCTGGCACTTTGGCTGCGCTCAATTGCGCACCGTCTCCAGCATTCAAGGCATAAGGCCCTGTAAAGTCAGCTGTACCAGCAGCAGCTACTGCAGTACTAATACCTACTTTACCAAAATCATCTGAAGCAAAAGCTACATAGTTACATCCTGGCGACTCTACCGTGTCTAATACACCGTCGTTGTCATCGTCAATATCTACATAATCAGATACTCCATCATTATCATTATCATTACACATATTAATCTGTGGATTAATAGCATAATTAGTATACGTATTGGTTGAATTATACGCTCCTGTTTCTGCAGGAGATTCTTTGCTGTCTGCCATACCGTTAGCTCCATAAGGACCTGCCACAGTTGGCGTTGTTTTAGACGTTACTGTTCCTGCCTCAAAAGCATCCGAACAACCGTCACCATCTGAATCTGAATCCAAACTGTTTTGAATACCATCTCCATCTGTATCTAGTGGTGTTCCAGAAGAACAAGCCGACACATCTTTTACCCCAAAGGCAATGTTACAATAGTACTCATCTGCCGTATAATTCATGGTGTATGAAGTAGCATAACCTGTAAGACCAACAATAGCCTTACCTTCTCTACCTGTGAATTGTGTTGGTGTATCAAAAGTAGTCGCTGAACCACTCCATTCAATCGTATAAGGAGTAGTAGTAATTACCGGAACAGATGTACCTGGATTACCAATCGATGTAAAGGCAAATGTAGGTGATACCACTGCTTCACTAAAGGTCATGGTCACAATACCCGCCTTAGAATTAGCAATGGTAATTGGCGCATTGACTGGCACCCCATACGATGCTGGTATTAAATTACCCTCATACATACCATTGGTTTGCAACATACCACCGTTTGAGTTAGTCACTGTAACGTTCATGGTTTTCAAGCCATTAGATACGGTACCTGTAGCTATAGTTGGTGTAATAGAGGTCCAAGTTACCCAACGGTACGTTTTAGAATCTTTACATGCCGGGAAGTCTTCATCAATATCAGTGATACCATCATTATCGTCATCAATATCAAAGAAGTTGGCTGACCCATCATTATCTGAGTCTATACACATATTAGCCTCAGCATCTTTAGCATATTTATACGTATACGTACCGTTAAATACACCGTTATCAGTCGTAGTTTCTTTACTATCTGCCATACCGTTGGTACCATAAGGACCTGGTATTACAGTTTCTGTTTTTGTAGTAGTAGCTCCTGCTTCAAAAGCATCACCACAACCATCACCGTCTGAATCTGTATCTAAGCGGTTTGGTTTACCATCTCCATCTGTATCTGTCGTACAATTAGATGAATAACCCAAGGTTGGGACAAAATCGGTGGTTTGTCCAATGAATCTAATTTCACCTAAAGTAATATCAAAGGCTGCAGGAATACTACCTACGGCAGCCATTTCCCATCCATCAGAAGCACCAAGGTCCATTTCCTCGTCATACCAAACTTCTAAAATGTCGAATCGGAATGAAGATACTCCTACAACTGGATCAGTAAAGTATAATAATTTAGCAGCAGCAGAAGGTGTACCCAAATCGAAAATTTGAGATCTAGTATTTCCTCCACAATCTTCCCAAGATACTTTGAACTTCTTAAATGGCGCATCACCTCCACCATAAGCAACTGAACCAGGAATCCAAATGGCCATACCTTTAACATCACTCGGTGCAGGCAAAGTAAACTTCCATGCATTTCCAATACCATTAGTAGAAGAAATATAAGCTGCATGCGTAGCATAATTGGTAGGCGAAGCGTGAGTAATACCACTCAATGAAGCCTCCGTAGTAGGGATTGCAGATAAACCACCGCCATTGTATACGTTCTCAGGGAATGTATAGCTAGTTGGTGCTATCGGATTTGGTGTTGTCGTTAAACTAATAGGCGCGATAATTTGAGCTGAAGTACCAGCCGGAGTACAAGGACATTCAATCGAGTCAAAAACTCCATCATTATCGTCATCCACATCAATCACATCTCTGATTCCGTCGTTGTCAGAGTCTATACATGCATTAATAGTTCCATTAACAACATAACTGAAAAGATATGTTCCAGTATATTGACCACTTTCTGCAGCGGTTTCTTTGCTGTCCGCAAAACCGTTGTTGCCATACGGAGCAGCCACCGTAGTAGCCGACTGTGTAGTCACTGTTCCTGCTTCAAACGCATCCGAACAACCGTCACCATCTGAATCTGGATCCATTTGGTTCATTACACCATCCCCATCAATATCACATTGAGTTGCTGGGTTACCAATATTATTTAAGGTCCAAGTAGCAGTATTGGCCGCATTGATGTTGGCATAGAACATATTGTTCAAATAGTTACCGCCATAATTGGCTTGATCTGTCCAAGAACCTGCTTTACTAAATCCAGGATCACGGTCGTTAATTACATAGTAAGTAGTACCATTGGTAATTAACATCGCATCGGCAAAATAGTAGGTGCCATTCACTCCCGTTGCTGGAAGGGTTTGGATTTTAATTTGTTTGTTGGCATCGGCAGTTACATCCGAAGCCAATAGTTTCCATGCTACTCCATTGTAATTGAAAGTACCTGCTGTTTTTTGATTCAATACCACATTCGTCACACCTGCTCCTGAAATTTTAACAGGAAGGTTGGTTGGAAGGTTGGTATCGTCAGTTCTATTATAGGTATAGACTTTGTATTTGTACACACCAGCTGCCTCAGGGCATTCTACTGTGTCTAAAATACCGTCGTTATCATCATCTAAATCGTCTAAGTCAGATACGCCATCTGTATCGGTATCGATACATTTATTTACTGACGCATCAGTTGCACGATCCATAGTATACGAACCATTGTATATACCATTGTCTGCTGTTGCCTCTAAAGCATTGGCTAAACCGTTAGTACCCACAGTAGTGGTATGTTTGAAATTAGCTGTTTTGTCCGTCGTAGTTCCGGCTTCATACGCATCCGAACATCCGTCGCCATCAGCATCTAAATCTCTAAAATCTGGTGTACCATCACCGTCGGTATCGGTACATACTATTGCTGGCGTCGTAAATTTCCAAACAGCCGTAGCATTACCATTATATGGACTTTGTACATATAAGTTAATTCCATTGATAGAACCCCCTACATTTTGTGATACCCAACCCGTACCTGCAATGGCAAATTCGCCTGCAATACCAGAGTTGTTGTCAATCATATAAGTCGTCGCTCCATTAGTAATCAACATACCATCGGCCACAATATAAGAGCCATTGGTAGCCGTTGTTGGTGCCATTTTTACTTCAATGGTATTGCTCGCATTAGGATACACCTCACTAGCAATCAATTTCCAAGTGGTAATACCATTAGCGCTAAACGCATTGGCAGCACCTGCCGTAGCATTGGTACGTTGGTCTACTGCAACCGTTTGAGTCGTTTGACCTGAAACAATTACAGGAGTATTTGAAGCCCAACCTCCATCAGGACGGTTGTACGTGTATACTTTGTAAGGCGCCATAGCTGGACACTCTACATTATCTAGGATACCATCATTATCATCGTCAATGTCATTATCATCTTGGATACCGTCTTGGTCTAAATCAGCACAAGCCGTTTGTCCTGCATTATTTGCCCTAGCATAGGTATAAGAACCGTTATAAACACCACTACCAGCAGCGGTTTCTTTGGCATCTACAAAACCGTTGGTTCCATAAGGCGCTGGGTGTGTGTAGTCTGTCGTAGAGTCAGTAGTTGTACCTGCTTCTTTCGCATCTGAACAACCATCACCATCAGAGTCTAAATCCAATGAGTTAATTACTCCATCACCATCGGTGTCTAAAGTATAACAAATTTGAACTAAACCGTTACCTCCAACAGCACCTGCAGCTCCACCAACTCCAACACCTGCTACATAAGCAAGGTCTGTATTATTTGGTGCAGGAACTTGCGCTCCTAAAACTGTACTCATATTTCCAGCTACACCATATCGCGCTGTAACTAAAGTATTAAAGTAAGATGAACCACCACCGGCAGCATTTTCTTGGTAAGGATCAAAACCGTAACCGGCTCCACCACCTCCACCGTACCAACCAGCACCACCACCGGCACCAGCACCGGAGTTAGCACCTTGCGATTTACCTCCGTTACCTCCAGTATATTGAGCACCGTTAGTAGCATTATAACCTGTAACAGCAGCAATTGTACCTCCTAAACCACCAGCAGTTTGAGTTCCCCCTTTACCTGCACCTGTAGCTACTTGGTCGTTTGCAATACCATCAAAACCTGTCAACAAACCTCCTGCACCAGAATAGGTGTAGTGAGTAGGGTTAGCAGCACCACCGGCACCAGCACCTGCAAGTAATAAGGTTGTTGTACCTCTTCTTAATTCAGAACGTCCTCCTCCTGAAGCACCGTTCAAGCCAGAGAATGTATCAATACCTCCAGCTCCACCGCCACCATAAGTAGTTGCAGTTGAGTTATTTCTACCTCCTTGACCCACAATTAAAGTCAATGACTCTCCTGCAGTAGGGGTTAGTGTACCAGACACAAATGCACCAGAAGCCGAAGTAGCTGTTGCACTATTAGGTCCACCACCACCGGCACCCCACATTTTCACTTTCATGCTTACAACTCCTGTTGGTACGGTAAGCGTTACATTAGCTCCTGTATAGCTGTAGGTAGTACAAGATTCTTCAATAGTATCTAATACTCCGTCATTATCATCATCTAAGTCTAGACCATCGGCAACACCATCAGTATCAGTATCAACACACATGTTAATACTTCCATTAGCAGCATAGGTATAGGTATAGGTACCGTTGTAACGGTTGTTATCAGCAGTTGCTTCTAGAGCATCGGCTAAACCGTTAGTTCCTACTGTAGTAGTATGTTTGTAGTCAGCCGTAGTTGCAGTTGTTGTTCCTGCTTCTTTAGCATCTGAACAATTATCGCCATCTGAATCTAAGTCCAAACGGTTGACAATTCCATCACCATCTGAATCTAAATCTGTACAGGTAACTGCTGGGTCAAATTGAGTTACTTTGAAATTATTATATCCTCTAGCGTTATAAGCCGAGAAGGCTAAATTATAATCAGACACTACCCCTTGGAATTCACGAATAACCATTCCGTTATTTTTAACCACAACCCAACCCGTTTCGGAAATGTCCATTTCTATTTTGGTACCAGCTGTATATGAAGTGATTACATCCCAAGTTGTATTTGGTAATTTTCCTTTGAAATTACCATCTTCATTGTATATTTTATAAGCTCCATCTTGCCAATCAGTTGGAGTCTTGGCAGCCCCAACAGGCAATAGTCCTACCATGGCGTAGCTTGCTGTAGTTCCTGTATTGTATTCTATATGTATTGGTAATTTCAACACTTGGTCTGAGTATTTAGAAGACCAAGATGAGTTATTACCTGATAATGTTAATGTAGTACCTGATAATGCAACGGTAGTTGTACTACCATTGTAGGTTAAGGCACCTAAATTAATGGCTGGATACACACAGTTAGTCGCTTCCATTGTATCTACCACACCATCATTGTCATCGTCAAGGTCTGCAAAGTCGGACACACCATCACCGTCATTATCTGGACAAGTAAATGAAGCTGTCGCTTTATTATTAGAATAGTCACATTCTTCAATTCCACTATTAGGAAACTGCGAACTTAAAGTATAAGGACGGGCAGTAGTTCCATTATCATTAACCACTACAAATACAGACGAAGTTGTCGATTTTAAAGTAGTAGTAATAGTAAAATTCAAGGTTTGCCCAACAGTTAGTTTAGAAGGAGTTGTATACACCCCTAACAAAATAGCGTTAGTAGAAGTTGGGTCACTCTGATATACCGCAACAGGTGTACCTGCTGGCAACATATAAGAGCCTGTATTAGAAATAGTAGTATTAACAGTTAAATTAGGACAACTAGCTGTTACAGAGGTAATAGCAATAGTGGCATCTGGCACAATCATAGAACCAGCTGGCACGCCTTCTCCTAAATCTTGCAACTGCAACTGAACAAGGTTATTATTGTAGTTTACCGAATTAGCAACATAACGCTCTTTTACTGGAACTGTCAAATTACTGTTGATGTTTGAAATACGATAATTTCTTTGATTCCAATAACTTGGAGCCGATTTCCATGGAGAAGTAGAAAGACTTCTTCCAAAAACTTGTAGAGTATTATCTCCTGTAACCGCAATTTCGGCTTCACCGTCATTGTCTAAATCAGCTACAATTGGATATTCTCCCCAAGTTAGAGAGTTTACTGTAAATACAGCATTATTTGTTGGTACATTTAAGTTACCGTTGATGATACGTAAGGTAGTTTCATCTCTATAGACAATTTCACGAATACCATTACCATCAAAATCAAAAGCAGTTAATCCTGTACTACCTGATTTATCGTTAGTACCAATAGACCAAACATATTTATTTCCAGTAGTATAATTTAAGTTATAAGCTGTTAAAGTACCGTTGGTACTAGAAGCACTATTTACAACAATTGCTTCTGGTAAATCTTTTGATTTACCACCAGTTGCAACATCATTGTAGACATTAGAAATCAATGTCATACCTCTAACACCATTCGTAAAAGTTGCAGGAACTCTTTCAAACAAAACTTGCATTTGGTTTGGATCCCACATATAAACTTTAGTACCACCCGTATACACAATGTCTAAATCACCATCTAAATCCATATCGGCTACGGCTGTAGGGCCGTAATCGCCAGATGCAGAAGCATATCCATTAATGGTAGACATATCTCTTAGTAAAGTCATAGTAGAATTACTCATGTTTACTTTATATACACGTGAACCAAATACAATTTCTTTACCAGGATTAGATGGAATAATATCTACAACTATCACTTCGCGATTAGCACTTGGATAATTGATATTGTTATTAATATAGGTCAATACTGGTCCTGCGATTTTCTTAACCAAAGTAGTGCCTGTTGCACCAAAATCTCCGGAAAGACTAAATACATCATTACCCATGACAATTTCTGGTTTCCCATCTTCGTCAATATCGACAATATATGGATCTACCTCTTGAAGGTATTGAGACGCTGTGGTAGATTTATATAAGTAAGAAGTAGTAGATCCGCTTACATTATTGAAAATATAAACAAAACCGGCACTGTTAACAATCACTTCTGGCGTACCATCTCCATTTAAATCAGCAATAGCTGGTTGACTATTTTTTTCTGCAGTTAATGGGACTACATAATTTTTTGTTGCAGTAGCAGCATTTGATCCATCGCCTTTGTACACATAAAAACCTGAGTAATCACTAGCGGGTACAAGGATTTCAGAAATTCCATCTGCATTTAAATCAGCCGCAGTAGGAGTACCTCCGTTAAATATCACCGCATTTGATTGAAACGATCTTACCATACCCCAAGTGGTAGCAGCAGCAGGTCTAGTAACCACACAATTTTCTGGAGTTACAGTAGCACAAGAATTAGCATCAGCAGTTAAGGCAAAACCATAGGTATACGTGCCATTATAGCTACTGTTATCAGCAGTAGCTTCTAAAGCATCTGCTAAACCGTTTGATCCTACTGTAGTTGTATGTTGATAGTTAGCTGTAGTAACTGTAGTTGTTCCTGCTTCTTTCGCATCCGAACATCCGTCAGCATCTGAATCTAAATCCAAACGGTTCACAACTCCATCACTATCGGTATCAATGTCTGTACATTCTTTATATACAGAATATGCACGCAATTTGATGTTAGATAAAGTCTTTGGTTGTAAAGACGATACCGTCAAGTTATAATCTGAAACTTCACCTTGGAATTGGTATCTCAACACTCCGCCTGATTTAACAGTAACATAACCGGTTTCGTTAATATCAATTTCTAACAATTGATTCGCAGCGAAACCTAAATTATTAATATTCCATGTCGCAGCAGGGAATTTACCATACAATGAAGCCCCTGTGTGATAGAATTTATAGGCTCCGTCTTGCCAGTTATTGGTAATTTTTGTAGCCCCAACCGGAATTAAACCAAGCATCACCTGATTGGCATCTGCAGTAGTATTGTATTCTAAATGAATTGGTAATTTTAAGGCTTGATTTGAATACGAGTTTGCCCAAGCACCTGTAGTTCCAGAGGCAATGGTAGTAGCATTAGTTACTGAAAATACAGCCGTACCATTGAAGGTTAATTGTGTCAAATCAGTTACTGGATACAAGCAATCTTGTTGCTCCATCCAGTCCACTACACCATCGTTATCATCGTCAATATCTGTAAAATCAGGAATACCATCTGTGTCAAAATCAGTACATCCATTAAAGGTATTGTCCAATGCATTAGTATAAGTTGGATTTACATTAGACACACCACTTTCTGAATTAGTCTCTAAAGTATTCAAGAAACCATTAGCCCCTACCGTTCCTGTAAATGGTACTGTATTAGCTATAGAAGCGGTTTGAGATTCTACAGCATCATTACAACCGTCTCCGTCAGAGTCGGTATCCAAATCATTGTCTATTCCATCGCCATCTTTATCACAACCCGCAGTAGACGTTGCAGCATTCAATTCTAACAATTGGAAACCGAAATTTTCATTCGCTACATTACCATACAATGCATTCCAAGTATAACTTAATACCAATGGTGCTGCAGCAGTAGCTACGGCATTGTACTGTACTTTAATGAATACTTTATTGGTACTTCCAGCTAACATGGTCTTGAAGTTAGTAGACATTTTCATGCTTGGGGTAATTACCGTGCCTACTTGGTAGTTTTCTTTCAGGTAGTTGCGTTGTGGAATTGATCTTACAATACCATTACCAGCAATACCACCATCAATGCGTAAACTTCTTGGGTGGAATCCCCATTGACCATTACCCCCTTCAGTTACTAATACTTTAGCGTCTAAAGCAGTATAAGGCGCTACTGGCTCAAATTTAACCGTCATTTTACGATCGGCTGAATTGGCTAATGCACCATCAACCCAGTGGCCGCTCACACTATAATCCAAAGCATTTCCTGCTAACTGATCCACTGCAATGTTTGAAACAGGCGCTATTGTTACTTTACCAATGTTTTCTCCTGTCGTTTTATTGGTAATGTACATTTGTCTGCCAGAAGTTCCTGCAATAGTCGCAAAACCAAAAGCAGTAACTGGCGCTGGTCTATCACATTCTACTTTGTCTAATACCCCATCATTATCATCATCAATATCCGCTGTGTTTGGCACGCCGTCCGAATCGGTATCTAAACATGCTTTAACAGATTTGTCTAAGAAATTAGGGGTTAATGTATAGTTATCTGTTGCAAAGAAAGTATCGTTACTTTCTACCAAGGTAGAAACTCCGTTAGTTCCTACTGCACCTGCAATTGTTTCTTGTGTTAAAGAAGTGAATTGAGCACTTCCTGATTCTACTAAGTCAAAACATCCATCTCCATCAGAATCCGTATCAATCGCATTTGATTTTCCATCACCATCGGCATCATTGGTTTTACTACAAATGTTAGTAGCAATCCCAAACGATTCTGTAGAAAAGGCTGTAGTAGAACTAAATGCCGCATTTAATACTACTTCTCTACTTAAATAAGGCAATGGCAATACTACTTTCCATGTAGATTGTGCTACCGTATAAGCCGCACGCGTAGTAATAATACCTCCAGAATTTAAACCTTGACCATCAGTATGAGAAGTCAATTGGTCATCCGGATCATAAACAGTTGCGCCTACAGGAATATTCCAAGACAAGGTAATAGACTGCTGGTTGTTTGAAATAGTAGTATTGGTATTTCCAACTAAACTAGGGCCAAAAGTAACCTGTGATAACAAACCATTAGTTGGCGCCACAGTGGCTTTCATTGAGTAAGCTGTATTAGCATCATTTACCAAGAAACTAGACGCTTCTTTAGCATCTACAATTGAAGTAAAAGTAGTTAAGTCTGTAAAAGCAACGGTTAAAGCTCCTCTTGCATTTCCATTATTTAAAGAACCTCCATAACTTAATGAAGTTCCTGTGGTAATGGTATAATCTCCTACGTATATAGCTGCACCACAACTGTATTCATCCCCATCTAAAATACCATCGTTATCATCATCTAAATCTGTTTTATCTGCCACACCATCATTGTCTGTATCTGCACATCCATTTACATCAGAATACGCATAATACGAAGTAGAAGTATAGGTAGTAGTAGCATCTTGTGTATCATTGGTTTCTAACGTATTTACTAAACCATTAACACCTACAGCTCCCGAAATCGTAGCTAGGCCAGTTGTATTTGTTGCTCCTGCCTCATAAGCATCGTAACATCCATCTCCATCAGAGTCGGTATCCAATTGATTTGGTGCTCCATCTCCATCATAATCTTCTACATAACACAAATCAGTTGCTAAACCAAAAGCTTCATAACTTAAGTTAGTTGCCGTAGTGGCTTTGTGCGACGTTTGTAAACTGAATTCTCTGTTGCCATTTGTATAAAAATCGATTCTCCATTTAGAGTTGGCCACTGTGATTGCTGCATTGGTAGTTAAAACAGTTCCTGGAGTAATCACATCTCCCGTTGCTTTTCCGGTTAATTGATCCAATGGGTCATAAATAACCGCTTTTACATCAGGATTCCAACTTAAAGTAATGCTTTGTGCATCAATAGTTTGTGCAGTATTCAACACATTATTTGCACCCACGTTTACTCCAAATTGTACTTTTCTCAATACTGCAGGCTCGTAAGCTGTAATATTAAAGTTTTGAGCATAAACATTGTCATTATCTATAAAGGTATAGTGTAAACCCCCTTTTGCATTATCTGTTCCTAAAGTTTCATTTATTACGGTGTTAACACCCACTAAATTGATTTCATAATCTGCTAGTGCATTGCCTTTGGTAATAGTTCCTGTTAAATTTTGCAAATAGGCATTCGCAGCAGGAGAAGTTGTTAAAATAGCACGACCAAATTCACCCGTTCCACAATTCATTTCTTCTGCATCGGTAATACCATCATTGTCAGCATCTATATCCAATACATCTTTAACACCATCACTATCTGTATCTGCACAAGCACTCAAAGACTCTGAAAGTGCATTATTATAAGTCGTGGTATAATTTACAGTAGCACTTACTAAGTCGGCCGACTCTAACGCATTGGCTAAACCGTTGCTTCCTGTAGTTCCAAAAGTAGCAGTGCTTGTAGAGGTAGTTGCTCCTGCTTCATAAGCATCGTTACAACCATCATCATCTGAATCAGTATCGAAATTATTCAAATCACCATCGCCATCCGTATCCAGTTCACGGGTAGTAACTAGATTAATACCAAAAAATTCATTGGCAGAAGTTACAGCAGCTGTTGGTGTAATTGTAGCTGTAAATTCAAATGGACTAGACGTATTTCTAGTATATAAAATAATTTTCCATGTCAATGTTGGCATTGTTGTAATTGCATTCTGAATAACAATGTCTCCTGATTTGATCACATCTCCAGTAGCGTGCGAACTCAATTGATTGTTTGGATCGTACACTACACCATAAGCAATTCCTGGCCAAGTCAATTTGATTTCAACCGCCTCATTGGTACTTGTTGCACCCGCTAAGTTGTTTAATGGTACGTTTGGACCAAACTCTACACGATTCAATAAAGGAGTTTTAGCTGTATTCTCACCAGCCACTGGATTCAATTTGAAATTAATGACAGCTGGTGCTTTGGTAGTTGACGTATTTGAATAATAAAAATTCAAACCATTTCCTCCGTCAAAATTAGCCGCTGCAATAGTAGCTGATCCCGAGAATGTTGTAGTATAATCAAACGTATCTGGCCCTGCTAACGCTTTTCCAGTAACTACTTTTGTTGTGGTATTGATAGTACCTAATGCCATTAAAGGAGAACGACCATCTAACTCCATTACGTCTAGCACACCGTCATTGTCATTATCAATGTCATCAATATTCACAACACCGTCGCTATCTGTATCCGTCGTTTTCTTTTTCACTGCAAAAGTGAAAACCGCATTATTAGGTAAAACAGAAGCAGCTTCCCAAGTAGCAGTTGTACCCGAACCTACTAATGCCATAGCGGTATAGGTTGCATTGCTAAAGTTACCATCTCCATCTGTATCCACCGCTAAGTAAACGGTTTCAGCATCTAATAATTCAGAAGCTGAAGATGGTAAAGTAGTCGTAGCGCTATTACCAAAAGCAGGCACCGAAATTTTCGTTGCCTCAGTAATACCGGTATTGCTTACTTTCCATTGTCTTGCTAATTGGAAATATTGTGAAGAAGTTGCAGGTGCAGCATACGAATTCATGTCGCCATTGTTATCACCTATTACTATATAGGTATTATCAAGCGAAACATCATTTCCTGTTGCAGTAGCGTTTTCAGTACCAATTAAGGATTTGTTACCAATGGTCAAGAACTTCCCGTAATAATTTGCCGAGATGGATTGACGTTGGTGTAACCCTTGACAGTCTGAACGACCAATACCGATGACGTTCTTGCCAAAACCATTACCTATATTATATAAGGTAGTGGTTCCGTCAGCCGCCACGTAATTGTGTCCTAAAGAAATCCCGTATTTAATCCCTAAATAGGATTCAATGGCATTTTGTTCAGCAGCAGTTGGTACATTTTGGTAGGTCAAAATTTCTCCAATTGGTCCATTCCAAGAACGCGTATAACCCGGTTGATAAGAAATGTATGTTGCAGAAAAAGGAGATAATAAATCCTTTGTGGATGTACTCACCAAATTCGCTTGTCCTGTGGCACCAAAATCATAGGTAGAAGCAATGGTTCCTAAGGTACCATCTTTCCACCATGCACTTTGTGCATCAGATACTCCTCCAGAAAATGATAATGCTCCATTTACACCACCATGAAAGTAAGGTGCAGTTCCAGTAGTTCCATTACCGCCATATAATACGTGGTCGTAATCGGCTCCATCTCCTGTGTATTGAGTCACCCAATAGGTAGCACGAATATTGGTTTGATCTGGAATTCCTAACGCAGTAGGTGCTGCATTAGAAAACAACATCGCCGGATTAAAGTTAATCTGATTCGTAGCATAGGTAGACTGATTAGCCGCTGTAGGTTGAAACGCATTGTTTTCATTTCCAGAGGCATCTTTCCAAAGTGCTACTTTTGTATTATTCGTTAAAGCGGTACTAGTTTTGGTATAGACATCTGCACGCATAGCACGATAGGTAACAAAGTCTGACGGAATGATGCGCACATAACGACAGCTTACTGGGGCATCAAAATCAGCATAGTTAACTACATTATAGTCTTCGTTACCTTTAAACAAACCTAAATCAGTCCATGTTACATTGTCCGAAGATACTTTTACTGCATAGTCGGTTACATAACCTGTTCCTGCACTTGCTCCTAAAGTTGCTATACCGTCAATTGTTTGAACTGTAGTTAAATCTAAAGTCAAATTACCAATAGGTCCTGTAGTAGGATTGGTATTTCCCCCTTCTGCAGCACTTGGAATCCAACCGTTGGTTCCTGTTAAAGTGGTGTTGGTAGCTGCCCAAGCCGTGCCCCAATCACTTGAAGTAGTTCTTTTATTAGCAGGTACATTTAATAAAGTACGGGTTACGTTTTGTTGCCCATCCGCTTTCAACCACATCATTGGTGTGCTGGTAGCACATGCTGGTGAGATCGTTGGAAGGTAGGGTGTAAAAGTATATTTAATTCCACCGTTTGCAGCTCCACCTGGCCAAGCAGCATTGGTTTGGTAGGCTTGTTCATACGATGGTATGTGATTGGCAGTTTGTACATATATATATTCTCTACCATGACTTAAATTAGCCACCCCAGTAGAAGCAGACTGTCCTGTTGCAGTAGGACCTTGTCCATATAAGAATTCTATTTTATTGGATGTTTCATATAATTTAATTTGGTAAGTAGTAGCAAAACCTGCATTTAAAGCATAGCTACCGTTGAACTGTACCGTCATAACACGGTTCGGAGCACTACCTTCTAATAGGTAACGAATCCCTCCGCCTGGAGCAGCACCTGTGTAGGTAGCATCCCACCAAGCAAATAGCTTAGGCGAGTCTGCAGCAGTAGGCGCCGCATTATTACTATTGGTACTTACGGCTACACTACCCAGTTTTAAAATACCCGCAGCGTTCATCGAGAACTGGGTATAGTTTACTCCTTGGAAGTTGAAGGTAAAACCAATATTAGTTACTGCCGAGGCAGCACCCAATGCCGAACCCGGTTGAACAATTAATGTTCCTCCTGTAATAGGCGTGTAAGTCGCCGCTTCACTTTTAAACCTAAGGTTGGTCATTTGTGCGTTTGCTGTTGTGGCGTTGAACACCATGGCAAACAAATAGAAACTTAGTACTGCAACATAAGCGCAATACTTCTTAAACGAAGTTGTAGAAAAATTTTTCATACAGTGTGGGGTTGTTGTATAAATTATATGTGCTACAAAATTAGTTTCGATATTATTTTTTTTCTAATTATCCAACTGCAAATGAGTTCGGTTTTGAAGTTTTCGAACTACTTTTTTATTTCCGAACTGGTGGGAACTGTTTTTGAACTGCTGTTTTTGTATGTAATTATTTGTTTTTCAGTTATTTAAATATAAAATTGTCATGTAGGGGTAAAAATGTAAAAAAGTAGTTTTTTTTTGTTTTTACACAATAACTGGAGATTTTATAACAATAATCAGGGGTTTGATGGCGTTTGATGGGGTGAAAAAAGGGGTTTAGGAGGTACGATATACGAGGTACGATATACGATTTACGATATACGATTTACGATTTACGAGTTACGATTTACGATGTACGATATACGAAGTTGAATTTTGATATTGCTTATTGAAAATCCTACATATATATATAGGTATAAAATTCATCTTTCATAGAAATCACAAATCGATAAATTGAATTCATTTTATTATTTCGAAAATCCGTTCCATCCGTGGAATCTGTGGCAGAGAAAAATTAAACCACAAAGTGCGCAAATCCCTTCGACAAGCTCAGGATGAAAACACAAAGGTTCGCAAAGAAAAGATTGCTCTTTCATCGCAATAACAAAGCACTTAATAATCTTAATTTCTTAATGGTTTAAAAATCCTTTCCATCCTTGAAATCTGTGGCAGAGAAAAGTTAGATGTACGATATACGATATACGAGTTACGAAGTTGATTTTTGATATTGAATTTTGAAATTGCTTTTTGAAAATCTATGGCAGAGAAATTAACCAAATAACAACTGAATTTTCTGAAGCAATTCACCCACTCCTACACTAGCCCACACAATAAATACTCCCAATAGAATTAGTACAAAAGAGGGAATTGTAAATCGCGTCTTTTTTTGGAATAACCGTTGTAATGGTGGGCAATACAAAAGAGCCAAAACCAATATAAAAATTCCAAATCCAGCATCGTTACCAACGAAACAATTAATTAATCCGATTCCTGAAAAAAGTACAGTAAAAAGCCAGTTCAAAAAAGCAGTTATTTCTTGTTTCATGTTATTTAATATTTTTAATTTTTTTTGCCGGAACACCTGCAACAATGCTGTTATCAAGAACATCTTTAGTAACCACTGCCCCAGCAGCTACAATAGCATTTTCTCCAACGGTTACACCTGGCAAAATAATGGCGCCAGCCCCAATCCAAGCATTTTTTTTAATCACAATTTTTGCTAAGTCCAAGGACTTTCGATTAGTAGGATCCACAGGGTGATTTTCGGTAATTAAACTCACCTTTGGACCTATTAAAACATCGTCTTCAATCGTTATACCGCCCAAATCCAAAAACGAACAGCCGTGATTGATAAAAACATTTTTTCCGATGGTGGTGTGCTTACCAAAATTAGTGTGAAAAGGTACAAAAACAGTCGTACTGTCATCTATTTTGCTTCCTATAATCTCACTTAGTTGTTCGCGAATTTGAGAAATATCGGTAGCTACATTTAAGGCCGATGACAAAGCAATAGTTGTAGTCACTACTTCCCAAAGTTGCGGCAATTCGGGATCATTTTTATCAATAATACCGCCGGCTAACATTCTGCTAAAAATTCCGTTTTTCTGATTCAAATCCTATTCTTTTTGAGCATATAAATATAGGAAATAAAATTTTATATTTGTCGGCATGAATTCCATCAAAATTACAAAAATAGGTCTGGAACAATTGATTCCATTACAAGAAATAGGACGCAAAACCTTTTTTGATACTTTTTTTGAATCCGATTCAGAAGAAAGTATGAGTGCCTATTTAGCCACTAGCTTTTCGTCCGAAAAACTCTCCGCCGAACTCGAGAATCCAGAGTCAGAATTTTATTTTGCAACCCTAAACGAGTCGGTTATTGGCTATTTAAAGGTGAATTTGGGCTCTGCTCAAACAGAACTCCAAGACAGGAATTCGTTAGAGATTGAGCGCATTTATGTGCAAAAAGACTACCACGGTAAAAAAGTAGGTCAATTGCTGTTTGAAAAAGCCATTACGATCGCAAAAAACAACTCTTGCGGCTATGTATGGCTAGGCGTTTGGGAAGAAAACCATCGCGCACTTCAATTCTATACCAAAAATGGTTTTGTGGCTTTTGACAGCCATGTTTTCCAAATGGGAGAGGAAGCACAAACCGATATTATGATGAAATTACAATTGCAATAGACACTAATTATTTGTCATTCCAGCCTATTGCATAGCCTAATAAAGCCGCTGCTACACCCAAATGAACGAATAAAACTGCTTTTTGCCAAGTCGGCCTATCATTCCATTTTTGTTTTTGATCAAATGGATCAAATGCGAGTGCAATCCCAAAAGACGAGCCTGCTTGCATGTAATCTTTAGAAAATAAGGCTTGGAATGCTCCTAAAAGAATAAATCCGATGTATAGAATTTTGTTAAAAGAGGTTTTCATAATTGGTAGTTTGGTTGCCCAAAAGTAAAAAAACCAATGAATTTAACAAAAATAAAAAAACCTCAATTTCTTTAAAGGCTTTCTTTTTCAATAAAAATAACTCATTACTCTACCCGTAATTCTCTCTTTCTTTTTTTAATAATTTGATCTATTTCGAGTACCGTGTCTTTTTTCCAAGTGGCAGCAACAATAAATAGTAATTCTCTGTCTTTCCTTTTGCCATTGGGCAAAAAATAAACCTTTTGTCCCACGTCTAAACTAAGTCCGCTGTTTGATTTAGGACTTAAATTAGGATTCATTACCCCCGGAATAATTAATGGAATGGATGCAAAAGACCCATTGTGAAAAGTCATAGGGATATTTTGAGCTTTTACATTGGCAAAAAATAAACTAACAATTAGAATTAAAAATAATTTTTTCATTTACATTTGATTTGTAGTGTGGTGTCAAATCTATACATTAATAATAGAATCTATTTTGTATTAACAAAAAAAATTAAATAATCTCATGAAAATTAAAAGATACGTTTTGTCATTGCTCATTATTCTGTTAACAGCAGTGACGTCTATTACAGTAAAAGCACAGCCAAATAAAGCAACACAGCGCACTAACTTTTCTGGACAGTGGAAAGGCAATGAGTCCATCAGTATGGGCGGTAATATTTTTTGCTCTTATGAAGCGGGAGACCGGATGGTTGCTAAAAGCCTTAAAATCATAGAGCAGGCAGATTTTTTAACCATAGAAAATTTGGATTCGGATGCAGCATCTTCTAATAGTCGTGAGAAGCTGTTCTTCGATGGGAGAACAAGTCAAATTAGTCGCGGCCAAGGAAACAAGAAAAAGTTTTCTGTAAAGTTGTCCAAAGATGGACACACCATGACCATTAAATCCATAGTCTATTTTATGACCGGCACTCCTTACAAGGTCAATGTTAAACAACAAGCATTTACCAATGTAACTGAGGTTTGGAAGCTGAGCAAAGATGGTAAGTCTATTACTGTTTTGGCCAAAGCAAAATCAAATGTATGGGGTGAAGAGCGTAACTGGAAGACTCTATTTGTAAAAACCAACTAGTATTAAGCTATTTTAGATTTGAGTTCGATCACTTTCCGTATTTTATTTTCAAATAAAGAAGCTATAGTTGCTACAAAAATGGATGAAAAAATAGTTATAATACAAAGAGAAATAAACCCCGCCGAGTCATCTTCTTGATCATGAAAAATTAGGATCAATACCCCTGCGGTAAAAGTAAAAATGCTAAATACAATCACACAATACCTTATGTTCATTACTGCCGCAAGTGCATCTAATGAATATAATTGACTTTGTCCAATGTGTCTTAATAGTTTAAATGCCATAACCAATGCAAAGAAGAAAGGTATAGAAGCGGCATATACAAACAAGATAAAAGGGTCGGTGTAAATATGAAAAAGGTCTAAATTAACTGCTCTTCCTTCGGTAAGTGGCAGCCGTATTAAAGCCGCGAGTACCACAAAGCCCAATAGTAAAACAGCAAATTGTAGAAGATATATAGCCCCTTTTTTCATAGTGATGGAGTTGTAAATTAGTATTCTTTTTGTTGTACCCTTGCTAGTAAATCAGTATCGATTAATTCTAAAGAAGTCACCATGTTTTTAACCGTTTCTTTGTATTTTTTGAAATGAGGGGTTGCAATATGCGATTGATAGGCTTCCTGATTGGCGTAGACTTCAAAAATCGTAATTGCGCTCGGTTCTTTTTTATCGGCTACTACAGTATAAGACAAAACCCCTGGTTCTAATTGAATAGCGGTATTCATCTGTTCTTGAAGTGCTGATTTGTAATTTTCTAACTGACTGCTGTCAACTTTAATTTTTGCAATTCGGTACATCTTGGTATTGATTTGTGCAGTAGCGGTTAAAGAAAGAAAAATAAATATACTTAAAAATAGAATTCGCTTCATCATAATAAAGGTTAGACGACAAAAGTAACATCTTTTTAAATCGCGTACTTGTTTTTCTCGAACTAATCGCAACTACTATTTGTTGTATGGGCACCCTAAGATTTGGGTATATAGAAAGACAAAAATAAATTTTGGGTGCTCAATAACTATTCAAAGTGTTAAAAACAAAAAAGCCCTTACATTGCTGTAAAGGCTTTCTGCTTTTTGCTCCCCCTTACCGATAGCTATCGGAACTATGATTAACAGTCTGATATGTCGCTATATTTTTCTAAAAGTTGAGTTGTCATTTCGGGATATTTCATCAAATTTTGAATGTAAACTCTGCTTTTCATTGCTTTTATATGCTTCTCAATAGACAAGCCTTGCTCCTTTGACTTACATTCAATGGTGAAAATCAATTCCCAATCATCCGCTTTGTAGGTGAATTTTCTTGTTTGGGCATCATTTTGATGAAAATCCAATGTAGTATTTACCAAATTTTTGGGAGTGTAGAATATAAACAACATTTTCCATGGTACTAAAAACAAAAAAGTCCAGCATTGCTGCTGAACTTTTGCTCCCCCTCTTGGGCTCGAACCAAGGACCCTCTGATTAACAGTCAGATGC
>CAYWFQ010000016.1:27363-30583 GCA_964457505.1 uncultured Flavobacterium sp. | reverse complement strand
GGTTTCGTTTGAAAACTTTCTTCATACCAAATATGTAGGTCAAAAACGTTTCTCATTAGAAGGAGGAGAAAGTATTATCCCTGCACTTGATGCTTTGATTGAAGCAGCTGCCGAAAAAGGAGTGGAGCAATTTGTCATGGGAATGGCACACCGTGGAAGGCTAAATATTTTGGCTAACATTTTCGGTAAAGCAACTCAAGATATTTTCTCTGAATTTGACGGAAAAGATTACGACCAAGAATATTTCGACGGAGACGTTAAATACCACTTGGGATTAACTTCAGAAAGAAAAACAAAATCAGGTAAATCAATCAATATTAATTTGGCACCAAACCCATCACACTTGGAGACTGTTGGAGCCGTTATTGAAGGAATTACTCGTGCCAAACAAGACAAATATTTTCCAGACGATTTCTCTAAAGTATTGCCAATTGCCGTTCACGGAGATGCGGCAGTAGCAGGTCAAGGAATTGTGTACGAAATTGTTCAAATGGCACAATTGGATGGTTACAAAACAGGTGGAACGATTCACTTAGTGATTAACAACCAAGTTGGTTTTACAACGAATTACCAAGACGCACGTTCTTCAACCTATTGTACGGATGTAGCTAAAGTAACGCTTTCGCCAGTATTACACGTAAATGCAGATGATACAGAAGCTGTGGTTCACGCCATGTTGTTTGCTTTAGATTATAGAATGACTTTTGGAGGAGATGTATTCATTGACCTTTTAGGATATAGAAAATACGGTCATAACGAAGGTGATGAGCCTCGTTTTACCCAACCTGTTTTATACAAAATCATTGCACGCCATAAAAATCCAAGAGATATTTATGCAGAGAAATTGATTGTTGACGGAATCATTGACCAAGCGTATGTAAACAAAATTGAAAGTGATTACAAAGCGAAATTGGACGAAAATTTACAAGAATCACGCAAGAAAGATTTGACCATCATCAAGCCATTTATGCAAGATGAGTGGCACGGATTTGTTCAGGTATCTGATGATGTAATGTTGGAAAAAGTAGACACAACGTACGACAAGAAAAAATTAGAAGGTATTTTAGAAACCATTTCTACATTGCCATCTGATAAAAAATTCATCAATAAAATTTCTAAGATTGTAACCGATAGAAAAACAATGTACGACAACAATGTAATTGATTGGGGTACAGCCGAAGCGTTGGCTTATGGTTCGTTGTTACAAGAAGGATACGATGTTCGTTTGTCAGGTCAAGACGTAGAAAGAGGAACTTTTTCTCACCGTCATGCCGTGGTAAAAGTAGAAGATAGCGAAGAAGAAGTAGTTCTTTTAAATTCAGTGAAAGATAAAAAAGGACAGTTTAATGCTTTTAACTCGTTCCTTTCTGAATATGGTGTTTTAGGATTCGATTATGGTTATGCTTTGGCTAATCCAAATGCCTTAACGATTTGGGAAGCACAGTTTGGAGATTTCTCAAACGGTTGCCAAATTATGATTGACCAATACATTTCTTGTGGAGAAGACAAATGGAACAACCAAAACGGTATCGTTATGTTATTGCCTCACGGATATGAAGGACAAGGAGCAGAGCACTCTTCGGCTAGAATGGAGCGTTATTTGCAACTTTGTGCTCGTCATAATATGTATGTAGCGGATTGTACTACACCCGCTAACTTCTTCCACTTGATGAGAAGACAAATGAAAACGAAATTCCGTAAGCCATTAGTAGTATTTTCTCCTAAGAGTTTATTGCGTCACCCATTGTGTGTTTCTACACAAGACGAATTAGCTAACGGAAGTTTCCAAGAAACAATTGACGACACCTCAGTAGATAAATCAAAAGTAAAAACAGTAGTTTTCTGTACAGGTAAATTTTACTATGATATATTAGCTGAAAGAGAAAAATTAGAACGAAATGATGTAGCTTTGGTTCGTATTGAGCAATTATTTCCTTTGCCAACAGAACAATTGAAAGCGATTATTGCGAGCTATCCAAATGCAGATGATTACGTTTGGGCACAAGAAGAGCCTAAAAACATGGGAGCTTACAGTTATATGTTAGTGAACTTTGATTTGGTTCCTTGGCGTTTAGCATCCTTAAAAAATTATGCAGCACCGGCTTCAGGAAGTCATACTAGAGATAGAAGACGTCATGCTGATGCCATTAGAATGGTTTTTGACAAAAATTTATTTAGATAAAAATATTTAAAATATGAAGAAATTTTTCTTTTTTGCCTTTTTAATTAGCTCGGTTTTAACTTTTTCGCAAGAACTAAAAAAACCTACAGAGGGTAAAGCAATGGTATACTTTGTTAGATCTAATGCAATGGGTTTTTTAATTAATTTTAAATACTTTGATGGTGAAAAATATTTAGGGAAGTTTAATTATGGTAAATATTTATCTTATGAGTGTGAACCAGGAAAACATTTATTTTGGTCTAAGTCTGAAAATGTAGATTTTGTTGAAGCTAATTTGGATGCGGGTAAGATTTATATTATTGATTCAGAACCCCAAATGGGTGCCTTTAAAGCCGGAGTCAAATTAGTACCATTTGTTGATGATGTACTTCAATATAAAAATGAGAAAAGATATTTAAAAGCAAAAGAAAGGATTTTAAAATCTATTACTGAAAATAAAGAGTACATTATTAGCAATGAAGATTTAGAAGAGGCTAAAATGGATTTGGAAGGCGTAATTAAGAGAAATATTGAAAAATATAATAATCGTAAAGCAAATGATTCCGGTTTTACTCAATTAACAGTAGAAATGGATTTTAAAAATTAATAAAACCAATAACAATATAAAGTTACATAAGATGATTTTAGAAATGAAAGTCCCTTCACCGGGGGAATCAATCAAAGAAGTAGAAATCGCAACTTGGTTAGTAAAAGATGGCGATTATGTAGAAAAAGACCAAGCCATTGCTGAAGTAGATTCAGATAAAGCTACTTTAGAATTGCCAGCAGAAGCTAGTGGTGTTATTACACTTAAAGCGGAAGAAGGTGATGCAGTTGCAGTAGGTGCAGTAGTTTGTTTGATTGATACCGCTGCAGCAAAACCATCAGGTTCAGCTCCGGCTCCAGCAGCAGAAGCGCCAAAAGCAGAAGAAAAGAAAGTAGATGCGCCTGTAGTTGCTCCAGCTCCAGCAGCAACCTATGCGGCTCAAGCACCTTCGCCAGCGGCTCGTAAAATATTAGACGAAAAAAACATCCAACCTTCTGACATTGTTGGAACAG
>CAYWFQ010000016.1:0-27263 GCA_964457505.1 uncultured Flavobacterium sp. | reverse complement strand
GCTCGTAAAATATTAGACGAAAAAAACATCCAACCTTCTGACATTGTTGGAACAGGAAAAGATGGGCGTATCACTAAAGAAGATGCTGTGAATGCAGTGCCTTCAATGGGAACTCCAACAGGAGGTAGTCGTGGAACAGAAAGAGTAAAATTATCGATGTTGCGTCGTAAAGTGGCTGAACGTTTAGTGGCTGCTAAAAACGAAACAGCGATGTTGACTACTTTCAACGAAGTGAACATGACACCAATTAATAACTTGCGTAACGAATACAAAGATGCATTCAAAGCTAAACACGCTGGTGTTGGTTTAGGATATATGTCTTTCTTTACAAAAGCCGTAACAAGAGCATTACAATTGTATCCTGATGTAAATTCAATGATGGATGGAGACCATAAAGTAGCTTTTGATTTCTGTGATATTTCTATCGCGGTTTCAGGACCAAAAGGATTAATGGTACCCGTAGTTCGTAATGCAGAAAACTTAACGTTCCGTGGTGTTGAGGCTGAAATCAAACGTTTGGCAATAAAAGCGCGTGACGGACAAATTTCTGTAGATGATATGACAGGTGGAACATTTACTATTACTAATGGGGGTGTTTTTGGAAGTATGTTGTCTACACCAATTATCAATCCACCACAATCAGGGATCTTAGGAATGCACAACATTATTGAGCGTCCAATTGCTGTAAATGGAAAAGTAGAAATTCACCCAATGATGTATGTGGCACTTTCATATGACCACAGAATTATTGATGGACGTGAGTCTGTTGGTTTCTTAGTAGCAGTTAAAGAAGCCTTAGAAAATCCAGTTGAATTGCTTTGCGATAACAATCCTAAAAAAGCATTTGAGTTGTAAGAATTTTACAATCTCAGTTTAAATAATTGTTATTCTGAACTCGTTTCAGAATCTAAATCCTAAACTCCTTAAAGAGTTTAGGATTTTTTTGTTAATTTGTCTTTCATAAAAAATTACAATTATGTCATCCAATAAAAAGTCGGCTGCAATAGGGTTCATTTTCATTACTATGTTAATTGATATTACGGGTTGGGGAATAATTATTCCTGTTATCCCTAAATTAATCAAAGAATTGATCCATGGCGATATTAGTGAAGCAGCTAAATATGGAGGATGGCTAACCTTTGCCTATGCGATAACTCAGTTTTTGTTTGCACCATTAGTCGGTAATTTGAGTGATAAATTTGGGCGAAGACCTATCATTTTGATTTCGTTGTTTGCTTTTTCAATGGACTATTTGTTATTGGCTTTTGCGCCAACAATAGAATGGTTGTTTGTGGGGCGAATTATTGCCGGACTAACAGGCGCGAGTATTACTACTGCGACTGCTTATATTGCGGATGTAAGTACGCCTGAAAACAGAGCTAAAAACTTCGGAATGATAGGCGCGGCATTTGGATTAGGATTTATTATTGGACCCGTTATAGGAGGTTTGTTAGGGCAATACGGGGCTAGGGTTCCGTTTTATGCTGCAGCAGGTCTTTGTTTGTTAAACTTTTTGTACGGTTACTTTATTTTACCTGAATCATTGGCTAAAGAAAACAGAAGAACATTTGATATTAAAAGAGCCAATCCCATCGGTGCCTTATTACATTTGAAAAAATACCCTAAGTTGATAGGTCTTGTAATTGCTACATTTTTATTGTATGTAGCTTCTCATGCAGTACACAGTAATTGGAGTTTCTTCACCATGTACCAATTCAATTGGGACGAAAAAATGGTAGGGATTTCATTAGGTGCAATTGGACTTTTAGTAGGACTAGTACAAGGAGGTTTGATTCGATGGATTAATCCTATTTTAGGCAATCAAAAAAGTATCTATGTCGGAATGGCATTGTACACGATTGGAATGTTCTTGTTTGCTACTGCTACCGAAAGCTGGATGATGTTTGTCTTTTTAATTCCGTATTGTTTAGGAGGAATAGCTGGTCCAGCCATGCAAGCAGTAATTTCAGAACAAGTTCCTGCTAACGAACAAGGAGAAATCCAAGGGACAATGTCTAGTTTGATGAGTGCTTCGGCTATAATTGGTCCTCCAATGATGTCTACTGTGTTTTACTTTTTCACGCACAATCAAGCGCCTTTTAAATTTCCAGGAGCGCCTTTTGTTTTAGGAGGAGCGTTGATGCTTTTAAGTACAATTATTGCGTATTTGTCTTTCAAAAAACGCAACTAAATTTTATAATTCCCTATCCATGATACTAACCGATACACATACCCATTTGTGTTCCGAAGAATTTGACCAAGACAGAACTGAGATGATTCAGCGCGCTATTGCTGCTGGAGTTTCTCGATTTTTTATTCCGTCAATTGATAGCTCAGGAACACAAAAAATGTACGATTTGGAGGTGCAATTTCCAGAAAATGTTCGTTTGATGATAGGCTTACATCCGTGTTATGTAAAAGATAATTATTTGGACGAATTAGCTCATGTGGAAGCGCAATTAGCACAACACAAATTCTACGCAATTGGAGAAATAGGGATTGATTTGTATTGGGATAAAACGACTTTAGACATTCAAAAAATAGCGTTTCAACGCCAAATTCAATTGGCAAAACAACATAAATTAGCCATTAATATTCATTGCAGAGATGCTTTTGACGAAGTTTTCGAAGTGTTAGAATTGGAAAATTCACCTGAATTGTTTGGAATTTTTCATTGTTTTTCGGCCAATTTGGAACAAGCTAAAAGAGCGATTTCCTTTGGGTTAAAACTAGGAATAGGCGGTGTTGCGACATTTAAAAATGGTAAAATTGATCAGTTTTTAAATCAAATTGACTTACAACATATTGTACTCGAAACAGATTCACCTTATTTAGCACCGGTGCCGCATCGTGGTAAACGAAATGAGAGTAGTTATGCCGTTTTGGTAGCTCAAAAATTGGCGGAAATCTATCAATTACCCTTGGCGGAAATTGCACGCATTACCACCGAAAATTCCAAAGCTATTTTTGGGATTTAACCAATAATTGCCTTTAGATTGATATTTTTTTTGTTCTTTTGTCGAGTATAAAATTATTCCAAAATGCAAAAATTCGATGCGATTCGCCCTTTCTATGAAACTGAAGTAAATGAGGCGTTACAAAGTGTGATCCCACATCCCATGATGAAGGCTTTAATGAATTTTACTTTTCCGGATGTTGAGGATGAGGTTTGGAAAGCACAATTAAGAAAAACACATTCTATCCGTGATTTTCAATGTAATTTCATTTATCATACAGTTCAAAAAATTTTAGAAAATAGTTCCGATGGCTTGACTACATCAGGATTTGAACATTTAGAAAAAAATAGTTCGTATTTGTTCATTTCGAATCACAGGGATATACTTTTAGATACTACTTTATTGAATGCTGCTTTGTTTCAAAACGGTCATCTGATGACGGCTTCGGCAATTGGGGATAATTTAGTAAAGAAATCATTTGTAAAAACTTTGGCTCGATTGAATAGGAACTTTTTGGTTTTGAGAGGGTTGTCGCCAAGAGAAATGTTGCAGAGTTCCAAGTTGTTGTCTGAATATATGGGACAATTGATGTTGCATGAAAATCGTTCAGTTTGGATTGCGCAACGCGAAGGGCGAACAAAAGACGGAAACGACGAAACGAATCCCGGAGTGTTAAAAATGATTGGAATGGCATCAGACGAAGCGGATGTAATGCAGTATTTCAAAAAAATTAAAATTGTTCCCGTTTCTATTTCGTATGAATACGATCCAACTGATGTTTTGAAAATGCCACAGTTATTGGCAGAAGCGAATAACGAAGTCTATGTAAAATCTAAAAATGAAGATTTCAATACTATTTTGAGTGGGGTAATGGGACAAAAGAAACGCATCCATTTGCACATTGGAAAAGTATTGGATACTGAAATCGACCGAATAGTAGCTGAAAATGACAATTCAAATAAGCAAATTCAAGCTTTGGCACAAGAAATAGATGATGCGATTTTGAGCAACTATAAGTTGTGGCCTACTAATTTTATTGCTTACGACATTGTTCACAAAACCACGACCTATTCTCATTTATATACTGAAGCTGAAAAATCCCTTTTTGAGCGTCGTTTAGAAATGCGAATTGGTTTGGATAATCCAATTGCATTGGAAGGGTTTTTAGCTATGTATGCTAATCCTGTAGTGAACAAATTAAAATATTCTCATGCTTTCTAAAGCAAAAATATTGTTGATTTATACTGGTGGAACTATCGGTATGAAAAAGGACTTTGTTACGGGTTCTTTGAAAGCATTCAATTTTAGTAAATTGTTGCAACGCATTCCAGAACTTAAATTGTTGGATTGCGAAATCGAAACCATTTCGTTTGAAAATCCAATTGATTCTTCTAACATGAATCCAGAGAAGTGGGTAAAACTCGCTACTATTGTTGAAGAAAATTACAATTCATTTGATGGGTTTGTAGTGCTTCATGGTTCAGATACGATGTCTTATACAGCTTCAGCTTTGAGCTTTATGTTAGAGAATTTGGCTAAGCCAATTATTTTTACAGGTTCTCAATTGCCTATCGGTGATTTGAGAACGGATGCTAAAGAAAATTTAATTACTGCCATTCAAATTGCATCTTTGCGTGAAAACGGACAAGCTGTTGTCCAAGAAGTGGGACTATATTTTGAATATAAATTGTACCGCGGTAACAGAACCACTAAAATTAATGCCGAACATTTTAAAGCATTTACTTCGCCGAATTATCCTTTTTTGATTGAATCAGGAGTTCATCTAAAATGTAACCAAGAGTTGTTTCTGCCTATTAATAATTTGCCTTTGCAGGTACACAAAGAATTAGATACCAATGTTATCATTCTGAAATTATTTCCTGGAATAAGTGAACAAGTGGTGGAAGCGGTGCTTTCAATATCCAATTTGAAAGGAGTGGTATTGGAAACCTACGGAGCAGGAAATGCGCCAACTGATGAATGGTTTTTGAATGTGTTGCAAAAAGCAATTCAAAAAGGAATTCATATCGTGAATGTAACACAATGTTCGGGCGGTAGTGTTCGAATGGGGCAATATGAAACTAGTACTGCTTTACGATCTATTGGTGTAGTATCTGGAAGTGACATGACTACTGAAGCGGCGATTACTAAGTTAATGTATCTTTTAGGTAAGAATATTCCATCGTCACAATTTCAAAATATTTTTGAAACGGCATTACGTGGCGAAATTCAAGAATAGTTCATTTTCGTTTTTATACGTCATTTTTTTTTAAGTTATTTGCAAACCTTTTTAGAGAGGTGTCCGAGTGGTTGAAGGAGCAAGCCTGGAAAGTTTGTATATGGGTAACTGTATCGTGGGTTCGAATCCCATCCTCTCTGCAAAACAAAAAAACTCAAGAAACATCTTGAGTTTTTTTGTTTTTAATACCAACACCAATTTCAAAACAATATCTTTGTTATGAAAGAACAAAAATACAACGCCATGAACTACCTCTTCCGACTTTATGCTAAAACTTTACTGGTTTTTAGTTTATTATTAGTCTCGTTTTTTTCAGTTTTTGCGCAAGAGATGCCTCCTGTTGAAAGTAAGTTGACCAAAATAGACTCCTTGTATCGAGAAGATCAGTTTTATATAGGATTGACATATAATTTATTAAAAAACACACCTGTTGCTTTTTCCAATGATAAATTTTCGACAGGCTTGTCGGTAGGTTTTTTGAGGGATATGCCAATTAATTCAAATAGAAATCTAGCTATTGCGCCAGGACTCGGTTTAACATTCAACAATTACAGTCAGAACATCGGAATCACAACCGCCAACGGGACTCCTGTTTATACTGTTCTAACTGATGCATCAGCCTATTCAAATAATAAATTTTCCCAATTGTTTATTGATCTTCCATTAGAATTCAGATGGAGAGGTTCCACTTTTGAAAATCATAGATTCTTTCGTATTCATGGAGGATTAAAATTGAGTTATTTGTTATATGATCGATCGGTTTTTCGAAGTGATTCGGGAGATACTATCATAACGGACAATGTTGATTTTAATAAACTTTTGTACGGCACGTATGTTTCGGCGGGTTATGGCGGAGTCAATTTATATGTTTATTATGGGTTAAACCCACTATTCAAAACGGCACAAATAGCAGGTACTAAAGTCGATATGAAGTCGTTAAATATTGGACTTATCTTTTATATTTTGTAGTTCGAAAGTCTGAATTCGAAAAGAAGTGCTATTTTTGAAAAACAAAATTATAAAATGAGCTTGCTCGCTTTTTGAATTCATGAACATAACCATCCAAAATAGCATTGCACAATTAGGCGCTGAATTTGTTGGCAATCCAAAAGAAGCCGTCATTGATTCGGTAGCAATTGACAGTCGCTCGTTGCAAAATAGTGCTACTACCTTGTTCTTTGCTTTGGTGGGCCCTAATAATGATGCGCATTCGTATATCAAAGAGTTGATTGAGAAAGGAGTTCAGTATTTTGTGGTAACTCATATTCCTGAGGATTGTCAAGGCAAAGCCAATTTTTTGATTGTCAAAAATACTTTGGAGGCATTGCAACAATTTGCGACCTATTATCGTTCCTTGTTCGATTTTCCAGTAATTGGAATTACAGGGAGTAATGGCAAGACCATTGTAAAAGAATGGCTTAATTTTGTATTAAGTCCAGACTATAATATCATTCGAAGCCCAAAAAGTTACAATTCGCAAGTGGGCGTTCCATTATCAGTAATTGGGATTAACGAACAACATAATTTCGGGATTTTCGAAGCTGGGATTTCTACCGTTTCTGAAATGGAGAAATTAGCACCTATAATTCGACCAACCATTGGGGTGTTGACCAATATTGGTTCGGCACACGATGAAGGTTTTTCGTCTACGGCCGAAAAAATAAAAGAAAAATTACGTCTTTTTGATCGTACTCAAATTTTGATTTACGAGAAAAACGAACAAGTAGATGCACTAATTCCATCTACAATCACCACCTTTTCTTGGAGTTGTACAACCACAGATGCGGATGTTTTCATAACTAAAACAAGAAGTGCGAATACCACTATTTTAAACGTTCGTCACGCGAAAGTACAGTTTGAAATAACCATTCCATTTCATGATGAAGCAGCAATAGAAAATGCTATTTCGTGCTTGCTTGTATTGTTGTATTTGAACTACGATCTGGCTATCATTCAAAACAGAATGGCTTTGTTGTACCCTGTCGAAATGCGTTTGAAAGTAAAAGACGGAATCAACAATTGTAGTTTGATTGATGATAGTTATAGCGCCGATTTTCAATCGTTAAAAATCGCTTTGGATTTTTTAGAAAGCCAAAAACAAGCTTCAAATAAAACAGTAATTCTATCGGATATTTATCAAAGTGGTTTGTCCAATAACGAATTGTATTCGAGAGTAGAACAGTTACTTGTTGCCAATAAAATCAGTCGCGTGATAGGAATTGGAGAAACGATTTCTCAGTTTCAAAATCAATTTAAAAACTGTACTACCTTTAAAAATACGACGGAGTTTTTAGCGCAAATAGAACAACTGAATTTCGAAAACGAAACCATTTTAATCAAAGGCGCTAGAAGTTTTCAGTTTGAAAAAATTGTGGCGGCTTTGGAAGAAAAAACGCATGAAACCGTTTTGGAAATCAATTTGAATGCCATTAGTCACAACCTGAATTTTTACAAATCCAAATTGCTTCCCAACACTAAAATGATGGTGATGGTCAAAGCTTTTGGCTATGGAAATGGCGGTTTTGAAATTGCTAAATTGCTAGAATACCATCAAGTTGATTATTTGGGAGTAGCTTTCGCCGATGAAGGAATAACCCTTAAAAATGCGGGAATCCAATTGCCAATTATGGTTTTAAATCCAGAGTCTACAAGTTTTTCAGCGATTATTCAGCACGAATTAGAACCCGAAATATACAGTTTAAAAGGACTAAAAGCCTTTCTTAAAATAGCAGAACAGCACCATTTACAACATTTTCCAATTCATATTAAATTGGATACAGGAATGCACCGTTTGGGTTTTGAAGCCGATACCATTCAGGAGTTGATTCAGACTTTGAAAGGCAATCAACGTGTTGAGGTAAAAAGTATTTTGTCACACATGGCGACCAGCGATGCCGAAGAACATAAAGAATTTGCGTTATCTCAAATTCGTTTGTTTGAGGAATTGTCAAGCCAATTGATGCTTGAATTAAACATTCAACCGATTCGTCATATTTTGAATACTTCTGGTATTAGTAATTTTCCTCAAGGACAATACGATATGGTGCGTTTGGGCATCGGATTGTATGGTGTTTCCAATGATTCCGAAGAACAAAAGTATTTGGAAAATGTAAGTACGTTGAAGTCGGTTATTTCGCAAATCAGAACGATTCCTACTGGAGATAGCGTGGGTTACGGTCGTCGATTTATGGCTGAAAAACCGACCCGAGTAGCTACAATTCCAATAGGGTATGCCGATGGAATTGCGCGACTATGGGGCAATGGTATTGGTTATGTTTCCATTAATAAACAAAAAGCCAAAATTCTTGGAAGTATTTGTATGGATATGTTGATGGCGGATGTTACGGGAATAGAATGTGCTGAAGGTGATGCCGTGATCATTTTTGGCGAAAGCCCAACGGTTATCGAAATGGCGCAAAAAACACATACTATTCCTTATGAGATTTTGACCAGTATTTCGCAACGAGTGAAACGAGTTTTCTACAGAGAATAATTAATAAAAATAGTATGGGATTTTTTACAGATTTTAAAGCCTTTTTAATGAAAGGCGAAATTGTCAACTTGGCCACAGCGGTTATTGTTGGGGGTGCTTTTGGGAAGATCGTGACCTCATTTACTAATGATGTGCTAATGCCGCCTATTGGGTTGCTTTTAGGAAGAGTGGATTTTAAAAATCTAAAATTAGTACTTCAGGATGGCGTTCCTCCAGTGGTAGAGAAGGGAGTGCAGAAAACGCCTGCTATCGCTGAGGTTACACTAAATTACGGTGCTTTTATCCAAATCATTTTTGATTTCGTAATTATCGGGTTTTGTATTTTCATTGTGTTGAAAGCCTATGAGAAAGCCCAACAAAAAATCAAAAAAGACGACGAGCCTAAGCCAGTTTCAGGCCCAACACAAGAACAATTATTAACTGAAATCAGGGATTTATTGAAAAACAAATAGTAATGTTATAAATATAACAATTTGTTATTTTTTGTGAACAACCTTGTTTCGAGTTGAGTATTGGTTACTTTTGCCCAATAAAATTAGAATTCAATAATAAAAATATACGATGAGAATAGCAGTAGTAGGTGCTACCGGTATGGTAGGCGAAATAATGTTAAAAGTATTAGCAGAAAGAAATTTTCCAGTAACCGAATTGATTCCAGTAGCTTCTGAAAAATCAGTAGGTAAAGAAATTGATTTCAAAGGAAATAAATACAAAGTAGTTGGATTGCAAACAGCAGTCGATATGAAAGCAGACATTGCTTTGTTTTCTGCAGGTGGAGGAACTTCATTAGAGTGGGCACCAAAATTTGCGGCAGCTGGAACTACAGTAATTGATAATTCATCAGCTTGGAGAATGGATACCACTAAGAAATTAGTAGTTCCTGAAATCAACGCAGGCGAATTGACGAGAGAAGATAAAATTATTGCTAATCCCAATTGTTCGACTATCCAAATGGTATTAGCATTGGCTCCTTTGCATAATAAATACAACATCAAACGTATCATCGTTTCTACCTACCAATCTATTACTGGTACAGGAGTGAAAGCAGTGCAGCAATTTGAAAATGAATGCGCTGGTGTTGAAGGTGATATGGTGTACAAATACAAGATCAACAGAAACTGTATTCCACAATGTGATAGTTTTGAAGACAATGGCTACACTAAAGAGGAAATGAAATTAGTCAACGAAACGAAGAAAATCTTAAGCGACAACAGTATTGCGGTTACAGCAACAGCGGTTCGTGTACCTGTGGTAGGCGGGCATAGTGAAGCTTTGAATGTGGAGTTTACCAATGATTTTGATGTGAATGAAGTACGTACTATTTTGAGTCAGACAGACGGAGTAGTGGTTCAGGACAATTTAGACACCTTTACCTACCCAATGCCACGATATGCTGAAGGTAAAAATGAAGTTTTTGTAGGTAGAATTCGTCGTGACGAAAGCCAACCGAACACTTTAAACATGTGGGTTGTGGCAGATAATTTGAGAAAAGGAGCTGCTACAAATACCATCCAAATTGCAGAGTATTTGATTGCTGCAAAATTGGTGTAAGTAGTTTAATACTAATAAATAAACCATTTATGATTTAGATAATTCTGAATTGTAAATGGTTTTTCTTTTTTGGTTTACTTATATTTGTTGCCAATGAAACAAAAGCAATTTTTGATACGGTTTTTCTTTGCATTAGCACTATTGACTTCAATAGTTGTGCAATCGTTTCATGGATTGGAGCACCTTGAAAAACAATTTTCACAAAAAGTATGTGAACACAAACAACGGAATTCAACTGAATTAACCCATCAACACAAGGGTTTTGAGCAGTGTATGGTTTGTGCTATATCGTTTCAAAGTGGACTTGATACAACCCATTTTCAGTATCAATTAGTATCAGTTCCTGAAGTATCAGCGCGTTTCTTTTTTAATTTTCCCACCGTTATTTCTTTTTCAGGAAGTTCCTATTCTTTACGCGGACCTCCTGAGTATAATGTTTAAATCGAATTTTTAGTCGGTTCTGTTTTAGAACACGATTCTTTTAACATTATATCTATTGATCATGAAAAAATTTATTTTTGCCTTGGTAGTAAGTTGTACTGCCTTGATGCAAGCACAAAATACGGTTTCAGGAACTATAACTGATTCCAATAACAAAGCGCTTTCTGGCGTTTCCATTTACATTCAAGAACTACAAAAGGGAACCGTTTCAAAAGCTGACGGAACCTATAATTTGTCTAATTTACCTAAGGGTACTGTTACGATTTCCTATGTTTTAGTGGGATATGGTAAACAACACAAAACATATACAGGGAATCAAAAACAAACTACTATAAACGTTCAATTAGCGACTTCCATTTTTGAAATGGATGAAGTAATTGTTTCTACTGCCTTCAATAAATTACAATCACAAAATGTGATGAAAGTAGCGCACGAAACCATGAAAAATTTGTCTCGAAAAGGAACGTCTACTTTAATTGAGGGATTAGCAACCATTCCAGGAGTTTCGCAAGTATCGACCGGTGCTTCTATTGGTAAACCCGTGATTCGAGGATTGAGCGGTAACCGAGTATTGGTTTATTCGCAAGGAGTTCGTGTAGAAAACCAACAATTTGGAGATGAGCATGGTTTAGGATTAAACGATGCTGGTGTTGAAAGTGTAGAAGTAATAAAAGGGCCTGCTTCGTTGTTGTATGGGTCTGATGCTTTGGGAGGTGTGCTGTATTTTAACCCAGAGAAATTTGCCATTGCCAATTCGTATAAAGTAAATTTTAGTCAAAAACTATTTGCAAACACTTTGGGAAGTAATTCCTCGTTGGGACTAAAAACAAGTACTGATAATTGGAAATTCTTAGCGCGAGGAACTTTGAATACCCATTCCGATTATACCACTGCAGACGGAGAACGTGTTACCAACACGCGTTACCAAGAAAAAGATTTTAAAACAGGTTTGGGCTATAGTGATGCTTCTTTTTCTTCGGTGCTGCGATACAATTTCAATGACTTAAATTTAGGAATTCCAGAAGAAGGTATAGCAGAGCAAAGTAAAAGCAAAAGCGTTTTGTTTCCAAAACAAGCCGTATCGAATCATTTGATAAGTCTAAATTCGAGTATCTTTTTCAATACTTCAAAAATGGATTTGGATTTTGGATTTATTTCAAATGACAGATCTGAATTTGAAGATAGTGATGTAGCGGTTTTGAAAATGAAGTTAAATACCTTCAATTACAACGCGAAGTATTATTTACCATCTTCTACAAAAAGGCAAACCATAGTGGGAGTTCAAGGGATGCATCAAACGAATGTGAATTCGGGTGAAGAGTATTTAATTCCAGATGCAGTTACCAAAGATTTTGGAGTTTTTGGAACTACCAATTACGAATGGAACTCCAATGTGATTCAGGCAGGTTTACGTTTTGATACGAGAAAATTAACTTCTGAAGCTCAGGGTGTTTTTGGCGAAGAAGGATCTTTTGAAGCTTTGAGTAAATCGTATACGAGTTGGAATGCTTCCTTGGGATATAAAACTAATTTTAGTGAGGCTATTATTTTTAGGTTGAATCTAGCGTCTGGATTTAGAGCGCCGAATTTGGCTGAATTGTCTTCTAACGGTGTTCACGAAGGAACGAATCGATATGAAATTGGGAATTCTAATTTAAAAACGGAGCAAAACTTTCAAACAGATTTGAATTTGGAATACAAAACCGAACACTTTGAATTTTTTGTAAACGGATTCTATAATCACATCAATGATTTCATTTACATCAATCCTTCAGGTGAATCAATAGATGATAATGCCGTTTTCAATTACATTCAAAACAACGCGAATCTTTACGGAGGAGAAATAGGCTTACATTTTCACCCACATCCTTTAGATTGGTTGCATTTTGAAACGAGTTTTGAAACGGTAACTGGAAAAAAACAAAACGGTGAGTATTTGCCTTTAATACCGGCGAATAATTGGAATAATACCTTGCGTTTCGAATTGAATGACAGCAATTGGTTAAAAGAAAGTTTTGCTACGATTGGATTGAATTCAACATTGAATCAAAACAATGTAAGTGGTTTTGAAACCATAACGCCAGGCTATAGTATTTTAAATCTTGGTTTTGGTGGGACACTTCAACTAGGGAAAACAAAAATGGATGTCAACTTAAATGGAAATAATATTACTGATAAAAAATACACCGCACATTTATCAAGACTTAAAACGGATGGTATTTCCAATATGGGAAGAAATCTTGTATTGAGTTTGAGCTTCAATATGTAAATTTTTATAGCTTCCAGTTTTTTCAAAAGACTGGAAGCTTATTTATTCTTCCAGTAACATTGTCGCTAGTCTTTCATCTCTTTGGTATACATCTTCATAGAAATGAATTTCACCATCTTTAGTGACCCAAGCTGTAAAATAACCAATATAAACGGGAATTTTTTTGGGTAAAGCGTACCATTTTTCAATTCTACTCTTCATAGCAGTTTCGATCCGACTACTAGGCCATTTTTTATCTTTTTTCATGAGAAGATGTGCTAATGCTACTGGTTTTTCAAGTCGGATACAACCATGACTAAATGCTCTCTTTTCTTCGTCAAATAAACTTTTGGAAGGTGTGTCGTGCAAATAAATTAAATTAGAATTTGGAAAGAGAAATTTAACAACTCCCAAAGCGTTTTTTGGGCCCGGTTTTTGGCGCACTCCGCCGTTATGCCATTCCATGTTGTGTGTTTGGAGATAATTAGGATTTTTGGCTATTGCAGGCAGAATTTCTTTATTCAAAATATTTTTAGGAACATTCCAATAGGGACTAAATACAATGTATTTCATATCAGCACTAAAGACAACGGTTTTGTGTAATGCTTTTCCAACGACAACTTTGGATTCCAAAACCGAGTTTCCATTTTCAAAATAGCGCAATTGATACGCTGGAATATTAATAAAAATATAGCTGTCTGTCACTAATGAAGGGGATGAAAACCATCGACAACGTTCCATATTGACTATGATAGTTTTGATACGTTGGGCAATTGGAACATTCAAGTGAGAGAGATTTTTTTTAGTAATTAGAGCTCCGTCACCCAAATTGTTTCTTTTATTGTACCGCACAATTCCTTGAGCCAAGAGGGTGTCAAATTGGATACTTTGCGAATCAGAATCTAGATCGCTTAATAGGTACAATCGGTGTCGAATTGCAGCTATAATTTTCGCGCTGTATCCTAATTTTAATTGTGTTATTTTTGGGTCTAAAACTATAGGGTTCCATGCTAATTTTTCCAAAGCGCGGTATTTTTTCAAGACTTCGCGCAGGCGATAATACTGTCCAGAAATTTCTTTTTCGTCTTTGTTTAATAAAGAAGGATTCTCGAGAATGGAGTCCAAATAACTCACAAAAGAGAGTTTTTTTCTTGGTAAATACCAGCCGAGTTCATTGCTTTTTTCAATTGCTAAACCTTTATACACTTTATTCACATAATAAAAATACATGCAGGAAATTAGCAATTCATCGGTAATTTTTGGTTTTTCATTTCCATTTTCATCTTGAAAAACAGTTTCCAATTCGTCTTGATACGGAATTTTTGATTCAATTCCTTCCGTGGAAAGTGTAGTTGCTTTATTGTATAATAAATACCCCACTTCTTTAATCCCTTTTTGGTCAAACCAGATGTAATTATAGTCTTGTTTTTGATATAAAGCGATTACTTCTTTTTGAAATTTTTTAAAATCAGGGTGTTGTTTAAAAAAAGAGGCAACCAAAGAGCTATCAAAAACAGCTGCGCTTAATTGATTTGGTCTTGATTGAAGTTTGTTTTGGACAGATGCATTGTTAATTTTGTTATTTTGACAAGAAACAATAAGAAGTCCAAAAAGCATAATTATTTTAGTCAACAAGCCGATAGTCTTTTTCATAATTTGGAAGAGTTACTATTAAATTTACATAATAAAATCGGTATTCTTCTTAAATATGGAATAAACACGGGTGTAGTATCCGATTTTAAAACTATATTTAAATCCTTAAATTTAATTGACATGAAATATCTTATAATTGTAGTTACGGCTTTGTTTGTGTTGAATATAAACCATGTATTTGCGCAAAAATCTACTCAAAATACAGAAGAAGTAGATAAAATTTTAAATGATTGGCATAAAGCTGCCGCTGAAGCAAATTTCAAGGCTTATTTTGATTTGATGACAGAGGATGCCATTTTTATTGGTACTGATGCAACCGAAAACTGGAATCGAAAAGCATTCGAAGACTTTTCAAAACCGTATTTCGACAAAGGCAAGGCATGGTCTTTCACTGCGATAGAACGCCACGTTTTTTTTGATTCAACAGGAAATTTAGCTTGGTTCGACGAGTTGTTATCAACCCATATGAAAATTTGTAGAGGTTCTGGGGTTATGGTTAAAATTGGTTCAGAATGGAAAATTAAACATTATGTTTTGTCAATGACCATTCCTAATGAGAATATTGACGAAGTAATCAAAATAAAAGCTCCTATTGAAGATTTAATTATTCAGCAGTTCCCTAACAAATCTTAATTTTGTTTTTTTAGAACAACTAATAATTTTAGAAATAGTCCGCTTTTGTCGTATATATTTCCTTAATTTTGCCGAAATATTCTAAAAAAGTGGGAAGTAAAAATAAATTAAAAAGGTTCAAGGAAAACGAAACGTTCACCAATGTTTTTCAACCAACTAGAGAAGAAGTAGTAGGAAATTTATTTCCGTTGAAAGGAAAATGGAACGTTGATTTTTTTAAAAATGACAATCCTATAGTTTTGGAGTTAGGTTGTGGCAAAGGAGAATATTCCGTTGGTTTGGCCGAAAGATATCCCAATAAAAACTTTATCGGAATAGATATTAAAGGAGCTCGTTTTTGGCGTGGTGCTAAAACGGCTGTAGAAACGGGATTGCATAATGTGGCTTTTGTTCGAACACAAATCGAATTAATCAATCATATTTTTGCAGAAAATGAAGTAGACGAAATTTGGATTACTTTTCCAGATCCACAAATTAAATACAAGCGTACGAAGCATCGTATGACCAATTCAGAATTCTTACAATTGTATAAAAAAATTCTGAAGAAAGAAGGTGTCATGAACCTGAAAACTGATAGCGAATTCATGCACGGTTATACGCTAGGTTTATTGCACGGGGAAGGTCACGAAGTTTTGTATGCGAATCATAATGTGTACAAAAACGAGGGAAGTCCAGAAGAAGTAACTGCTTTTCAAACATTTTATGAAAAACAATATTTAGAAATTAACAAAGCAATTACGTATATTCGATTTAAAATTAAATAGTGTCGTTTCGGTTTCAGTTATTGAAGTAAAAGCAACACATTGGTACTGAAACAAAGCACTATATGACTATTATTTCCACATTATTTTTTGGGTTCATCAGTGCAGTCATCGGTATTTTTCCACCTGGATTAATCAACATGACAGCAGCTAAAGTCAAAATAAAAGAAGGGAAACGTGCCGCCCTTTGGTTTGTTGTGGGAGCAATACTTATTATCGTTTTACAAGTTTATTTGGCGATTCTATTTGCGCAATTTATTGGAGAGCGTCCTCAGGTGGTTGTTCTGCTTAGAGAAATTGGTTGTGGTATTTTTACACTTTTAACCGTCTATTTTTTAGCTATTGCTAAACCACCTCAAAAGATCAAAGGCAAAATTAAAAAGCAACGAACATCAACTCGATTTTTTCTAGGAATGTTGTTGTCGGGTTTAAATTTCTTCCCAATTCCATATTATGTTTTAGTTAGTTTATCGTTAGCCTCGTATGGTATTTTTGTTTTCGACCCACTTCCCATTTTTGTTTTTGTGCTAGGAGCAGTATTAGGTTCTTTTCTTGTTTTTTATACGTACATCTCTTTCTTTAGTAAAATTGAGAATAAAACCGATTTTTTTATGCAAAACATGAATAAAATTATTGGAAGTATTACAGGATTAGTTGCGTTAATTACCCTATTCAATATTATTAATTACTACTGGAATTAATCATGCTATGGCAAAAGTAAATGATAATTTCTTTGAACGCGTTTACACTATAGTAAGACAAATTCCTTATGGAAAAGTGACTTCCTATGGTGCTATTGCCAAAGCTTTAGGAACCGCACGTTCAGCAAGAATGGTCGGTTGGGCAATGAACGCTTCACACCATTTAGAAGATGTTCCGGCACATCGAGTGGTCAATCGAAAAGGATTATTGACAGGGAAATTGCATTTCGACGGAACTAACTTAATGCAACAATTATTAGAAAACGAAGGTATTGAAGTGAGAGACAATCAAATTCTTGATTTTGAAACTCATTTTTGGGAACCTGAAATGCCAAAATAAACCATAATTTCTTATGATAAATCAAATAATGTGACTCGATTTGATTATCAATAAATCCAATCCAAAAGCACTGAAATAACAATAGAATCTGTTATATTTGCAATTCATATTCAGTTTAAATAAATGAAATTTAAACGCATAATTTTTTTGAAGAAACAAAATGAAATTAGATAGAAAAGAGATTCTGAAAGCCTTAGAAACCATTTCGATTGCAGGTGAAGGGAAAAACATGGTGGAGAGCGGAGCAGTGGCAAATGTAGTTACTTTTGGAGATGAGGTTGTAGTTGATTTGGTGTTGCATACTCCAGCGATGCACATCAAAAAAAGAGCCGAAGATGATATCAAAAAAACAATTCACGATTTAGTTTCGCCAGATGCGAAAGTCAAAGTAAATAGTAAAGTGGAAGTGGCTGATAAACCCGAAATTAAAGGGAAAGCCATTCCTGGAATCAAAAATATTATTGCGGTAGCCTCTGGAAAAGGAGGAGTAGGAAAATCTACAACTACTGCAAATTTAGCCGTTTCTTTGGCTAGAATGGGATTCTCAGTAGGAATTTTAGATGCTGATATTTACGGTCCTTCAATGCCAATTATGTTTGATGTTGAAGACGAGAAGCCAATTTCTATTGAAGTCAACGGGAAATCTAAAATGAAACCTGTTGAAAGTTATGAAGTAAAAATTCTATCTATTGGATTTTTTACTTCTCCAAGTCAAGCGGTTATTTGGCGTGGGCCAATGGCTGCAAAAGCCTTGAATCAAATGATTTTTGATGCTGATTGGGGCGAATTGGACTTTATGTTAATTGACCTACCTCCAGGAACAGGAGATATTCACCTTTCTATTATGCAATCCTTGCCTATTACCGGTGCTGTTGTTGTAAGCACACCTCAAGCGGTTGCTTTGGCTGATGCCAAAAAAGGAGTGTCCATGTTCTTGTCAGAAGCAATCAATGTGCCTGTTTTGGGAATTATTGAAAACATGGCGTATTTTACACCAGAAGAATTACCGAATAATAAATACTATATTTTTGGACAAGAAGGCGCTAAAAACTTAGCTGCCGACTTGAATGTTCCTTTCCTTGGAGAAGTGCCAATTGTTCAATCCATTCGCGAAGCGGGAGATTATGGACGACCTGCTGCAATGCAAGAAGGTTCAGTAATCGAATCGGTTTTCCAGGAAATCACACGAAATGTAGTACAACAAACGGTAAATAGAAATGATAGTTTACCTGCAACCGAGGCGATTAAAATAACTACAATGGCGGGTTGTTCAGCAGTTAAGAAATAATTTTAAAGATATGACAACAGAAGAAGTATTGGCTAATGTGCTAAAAGCCTTAGACGAAATTAGACCTTTTTTAAATTCAGATGGTGGAGATATTTCATTAGTTGAAATCCAAGAAGATAAGCATGTGATAGTCCGTTTAGAAGGTGCTTGTACTAGTTGTAGCGTGAACCAAATGACTTTAAAAGCAGGAGTGGAAACTACAATTAAAAAATATGCACCACAAATAGAAACAGTAGTCAATGTACTTTAATTAGATACTGTTTGCTCAATTACACACAACTAGATATACAATAAGAATGGACGTTTTAATTAAAATTAAAGACAGAGAAGGAGTAGTTCATGAATTGCAGGCGCCAACAGATATGGCGATGAATATTATGGAATTATGCAAGGCTTATGAGCTTCCAGTAGAAGGAACTTGTGGCGGAATGGCGATGTGTGCTTCTTGTCAATGTTATGTTTTAAACGATGTGCCTCTACCCGAAAAAGGAGATGATGAAGAGGCAATGTTGTCTGAAGCATTTTATGTGAAATCAAATAGTCGTTTGGGTTGCCAAATTCCAATAACGGAAAGTCTTGATGGATTGGAGTTAGAATTGGCTCCAGAAAATTAAAAGTTAAGCCCTGTCCGTGTGATAGGGCTTTTATTTTTGAACAATTTCACTTGCTTTGGGTGCTATTTTGTCTACAAATAAGGAATAGGCCTTTTCTGAAGGATGCAGTCCGTCTGTGGCTATCAAATTAGTTTCTGTTAACCCTTTTCTTGTGATGTCGGTGATATTTATAAAAGTAATACCATTGGTATCGCAATAATTTTTTGCGAATGTATTATAACGATCGATTTCTGTGGAGATTTTGGTAGGAGTTCTAGATTGTTGCCCGAATGGAGTGTAAGCATAATCAGGGATTGAAACAACAATAACATTGTTTTTGTCTCCTTTCGCTAATGTAATAGCTGTTTGTGCCAATTGCGGAAACTCACTTTCGTAAATACTAAATTCTTTATTTTGATATTGATTATTCACCCCAATAAGTAAAGTGACCAACTTATAATCGCTTGTTGGTTGCTGTTCTTTAATCGCTTGGATTAAATTAGAACTCGTCCAGCCTGTTTGTGCAATGATTTTTAAATCTACCGTTAAATTAGGAATAGTAGATTCAAGTTTTTTCTTTAGTTGTTCTGGGAAACGACATGTAACGCAAACACTTTCTCCAATTGTATAGCTATCTCCTAGGGCGATATAAGAAACTTTCTTACTTACAGGTTGTGGCTGAGGTAAAGGTGCTTGTCTAGTATTGGCTATGGAAACAAAAGTTGATTTTTCGTTAGAACATTGGTTAAAAAACAGCACTACAACCATCAAAATGAAAAGTTGTAGTGCTGTTTTTATATGTCTTGAAAAATGTTCCATTAGCTGTATTAAGCAGTTTCCAAAGTCAAACTCAGTTGTTCTTCGATAGCATCCCAAAGTCCGATTCGTTTTTCTAAAGCTAAAATTGAAACAGCTTCCACTTCATTCCATTTTTGAGCATCGGTTCCGCATAATTCGGAAATCATTTGCATTGCCATAGGACCATGTTCATCTGCATCTAATTCGATATGTCTTTCAAAATAGTAAATCAGTTTTCTTAAATCAGTTTCTGGGAAATTAGCTTGAAAGTTTTTCAAAATGGCAGTAAACATACTTGGAATTAAATCTTCTCTTCCAAAAGTAAATGCAGCAGCAATTTCGTGCGCTTTTCCTTGTTCAATTACTCTAAAAGTAAAATCTAAAAAAGCTTTTATGTTGGGATGTAAATCGCTGGTTTTAATCGCTACAAATATATTGTTCAATGATTGAATATTGGCTAAAAAACGCTCTACTTCAGTTGTATTAGCACCGCAATCTTGCATCGCCTCCAAATACATTTCGTAATGACTTTGGCGACGACCGTCTAGTGTTAAATCACTTTCTTCGGCCACTACAATTTCGTTGATTAAATAGCGAGTTTCGGTATTTACTGTTGGAAACCAAGGTGTAGTAGTACACGTTAATTTGGATTGCAATGCTTTCAAAAGCGACATGAAATCCCAAACGGCATAGACGTGACTTTCTAAAAAACGGTGCAAGTCTTCAATACTTTGTACTTTAGAATATAAGGGATGTTGTAATAACGTCTCTTTATGAGATTGAATACTGTTGTTAATAGTTTCGATATTCATTGTTGTGAATTTTTTTGTAAAAATAGAAAAGCTTCTTGTTTCCAAGAAGCTTTTACTATCGATTTTATGAATACTTTAATAACTGTTTGTTTTACTTAAAAGCAGATAGTCCAGTAATATCCATTCCGGTGATTAATAAATGAATATCGTGCGTGCCTTCATACGTGATTACTGATTCTAAGTTCATCATGTGTCGCATAATAGAATATTCTCCCGTAATTCCCATTCCGCCTAGCATTTGTCTCGCTTCACGCGCTATGTGTATGGCCATATCTACATTATTTCGTTTAGCCATTGATATTTGTGCTGTAGTGGCTCTTCCTTCATTTTTCAAAACGCCCAAACGCCAAGTTAACAATTGTGCTTTAGTGATTTCGGTGATCATTTCAGCTAATTTTTTTTGTTGTAATTGAGTTCCGGCAATGGGTTTGTCAAACTGAATTCTTTCCTTAGCATATCGCAAAGCTGTGTCATAACAATCCATTGCTGCACCGATAGCGCCCCATGCAATCCCATAACGAGCAGAATCCAAACAGCCCAGCGGAGCTCCCAATCCTGATTTATTAGGTAATAGGTTTCCTTTAGGCACTTTAACATTGTCAAAAATCAACTCTCCTGTAGAAGAAGCACGAAGTGACCATTTGTTGTGTGTTTCAGGAGTGGTAAAACCTTCCATGCCGCGTTCAACAATTAAACCATGGATGCGTCCTTCTTCATTTTTGGCCCAAACAACGGCTATGTCTGCAAATGGAGCATTCGAAATCCACATTTTGGCACCATTCAACAAATAATGGTCGCCTTTGTCTTTAAAGTGGGTTGTCATTCCGCCTGGATTTGATCCATGATCGGGTTCGGTTAATCCAAAACAACCCATGAATTCTCCAGTGGCTAATTTTGGCAAATATTTTTGTCTTTGTTCTTCGTTTCCGTATTTCCAAATAGGGTACATCACTAATGACGACTGAACTGATGAGGTAGAACGAACTCCTGAATCACCGCGTTCAATTTCTTGCATGATTAACCCATATGAAATTTGGTCTAATCCCGCGCCGCCATATTCCTCAGGTATATAAGGTCCGAACCCACCGATTTCTCCTAAACCTTTAATTAGTTGTTTAGGAAACTCGGCGCGTTGTGCAAAATCTTCAATAATTGGTGACACCTCACGTTTTACCCAAGCTCTTGCTGAATCGCGAACAAGTTTGTGTTCCTCTGTGAGTAAATCATCAAGGTTGTAATAATCAGGCGCTTGAAAAAGATCGGGTTTCATTTTTGAAATTTTTAGTACAAACAAATGTACATAAAGAAATAAAACCAAATAATGTAAATGAATTATATTGTTTTAATCTTACATTTTAAGATAAAACTCTTTTGTTAAAGCAATGTATTCTGGAGTATATTCATGACGACTTATTTCAATGATAAGTTCGTTACTGGAAGGAGTTGCAATTTCTTTTCGGCTTAAAGCCAATAAGCTACGTTTTATTTCCGTAGTTCGAGTTCCTTTAACGCGTGTAATTTTGGCGGGATACAATTCGAATTCCTTGGCCATAGCCAAAAATCGTTCTTCTTCTTTGAAAGGTATGATAACGGCCAAAATTCCGTTTTCGGATAATAATAAATCAGCAGCCTCTATTAAATCTTCAAATGGCAGTGCATCTTGAAAGCGCGCTAAATCTCGTTGTTCGTTATTGGTTTTGAAATCTTCGACATAGAACGGCGGATTGGACACAATTAAATCGTATTCGTCCTCTGGTTCTTCCATGAATTCATCTAAACCAGCGTGAAAACAAAATAAGCGATCGTTCCAAGGTGAGTTTTCAAAATTATCGGTAGCTTGTTCGTAGGCATTTTCGTCAATTTCTAAAGCATCAATTTGTTGTGCTGCAGATCGCTGTGCCAACATTAAAGCAATTATTCCGGTTCCGGTTCCAATGTCTAAAACACTAAACGGATTTTGTTCTACTGGTGCCCAAGTACCTAATAAAACACCGTCAGTACCAATTTTCATTGCGCAACGGTCTTGCTGAACAGAAAATTGTTTGAATTGGAATTTAGACATAAAAATTGCTGATTATAGATTAACGAATGATGATTTCTGATTTTTTCGAATAACCTAATAAACAAATTACCGAATAACCCTTTTTTACAAATACATTTCAATCAATCCTTCCGGTAAATTCATCACTACTTTTTTGTTTTCGCGATCAATTTGTACCAAGAAATGGTCAATCATTGGAATTAGAATTTCAACACCACCGTTGAGTACTTCAAAAAGAGGTTGTGCGGTAGAATCGTTAACGGATTGAATTTTGCCAACCACACCAAGGCGTTGGTCTTCTACTTCAAAACCAATTACTTCGTGGAAGTAAAATTTGTTGCCACTTAATTTAGGCAGCATACTTAAAGGAAGGTAAAGGTCGTTGCCTAATAAGGCTTCGGCTTCTTCTTCGGTAGTTACATCTTCAAAGCGAACTCTAAGAAAGTCGTTTTTATGAATAGAAGATGTTTCAATAAAAAAAGGAACCAAGTGTTTGTTGCATTCAACAAACACTGATTCCAGATTTTCGTATAACTCGGGTTCGTCTGTATCTAAATACGCTAAGACTTCTCCCTTGAAACTAAATTTTTTAGCGATTTTACCTAAATAGAAACAATCTTCTTTACGCATTGTCGCTTAGAGAATTTATGCTTCAGTTGTTTCGTTACTTTCTTCTGCAGCTGGAGTTTCCTCAACAGCAGGAGCTTCTTCAGTTGCCACCTCTTCAGCAGCAGCTTCAACAACTACTTCTTCAGTTTCAGTTGCTTCTTCAGCAGTAGCCTCAACAGCTACTTCTTCTTCTACAGCAGGAGTTGCAGCAGCAATAGCATCAGCTTCAGCTTGAGCCGCTGCAGCTAAACGTTTTGCATTTACTTCTTTTTCTGCTTTCAAAGCTTTTGCTTTAGCATCAGCTTGCGCTTTTGATAAACCATCTTTTTTAGCATCTACTTTACCAGCTTTTGCTTCTAACCAAGCAGCTAATTTAGCATCAGCTTGTTCTTGAGTTAAAGCTCCTTTACGAATACCTCCATCAAGGTGGTGTTTCAATAAAGCCCCTTTGTAAGAAAGAATTGCTTTTGCAGTATCTGTTGGTTGTGCACCATTGTGCAACCATTTTACAGCACTATCCAAGTTTAATTCGATAGTTGCAGGGTTAGTGTTTGGATTGTAAGTACCGATTTTCTCTAAGTATTTACCATCTCTTTTTGAGCGAGCATCAGCTGCTACTACCCAGTAAAACGGTTTTTGTTTTTTACCGTGTCTTTGTAATCTAATTTTTACTGACATAATCTTATGATTAAATTTTGAGGTACTCGACCTCGGTTAATTAAGGGTGCAAAGATACATTTTTTATTTAAAAATGCTAATTCGAATTGTATTTTAATGACAGATAATTGTTAAACTGTTTTTTTACCTAATTCATTGACTTTAAGGGTGGTTTTTACTAAATATATCATAAATAAGTGCAATCATAGTAGATTAGGATTAATTAAGACTACATTTGTCCCTTAATTAAACAAGTTTATATGAACATTTTTGTGGGAAGTCTTCCATTCAGTATTGAGGAAGCAGATTTAAGAGAGTCTTTCGAGGCTTACGGAGCAGTAGATTCAGTAAAAATTATTACTGACAAATTTACTGGTAGAAGTAAAGGTTTTGGTTTTGTTGAAATGCCAAGCGACGAGGAAGCTCAAAAAGCAATTGACGAATTGAATGGTGCAACTGTTCAAGGACGTTCAATCGTAGTAAACAAATCTGAGCCAAAACCAGAAGGCGAAAGAAGAAGTTTTAACAACAACCGTGGTGGAGATTCACGCGGAGGTTACGGAAACAACCGTGGCGGTGGAGACCGTGGAGGTAGAGGAGGATATTAATATTTTTTCTTTATATATAAAAAGGTGTCAATTTTCATTGACACCTTTTTTATTTTATTTAAAATAATCTTTTACAAGAAATAGAAAAGTACTTATAATTAAAGGCAATAAAAAACAAAATAAACTAAGATATAAAAAGTAATTTTTAAAATCATTGCTGTAATTTATTGTTGAAATTATTATAAATATTAATAAAGTAAGTACCCCAGTAATTCTGAAGTATTTTCTCGACTTTTTTAAATCTTGAAAATTCATAACGTTATTAGTTTTATAAATTCGCCACTAACCAATCACCCACTTCGCTTGTTTTGTAAGCTTTTGATCCTTTTGGAGCTAAATCTTCCGTAACAATTCCTTCTTCTAATGATTTGTTAACAACGTTTCTGATCGCTTCAGCTTCAGCTTTTAATCCAAAAGCATCTTCAAACATCATGGCCGCTGATAAAATAGTTGCCAATGGATTAGCAATATTCAATCCTGTAGCTTGTGGGTACGATCCGTGAATTGGTTCGTATAATGAAGTATGTTCTCCTACCGAAGCCGATGGCATTAATCCCATTGATCCTGAAATTACAGAAGCTTCATCCGTTAAAATGTCACCAAATAAGTTTTCAGTAATCAATACGTCATACGAATTAGGCCATTGAACCAAACGCATAGCAACAGCATCCACAAATTCATAAGACACTTCCACTTCGGGATAGTCTTTTTCCATCGCCTGAACGGTTTCTCTCCACAAACGAGAGGTTTCTAATACATTGGCTTTATCCACACAACATAATTTTTTGCTACGGGTCATCGCTAATTCAAATCCTTTTTTAGCCAAACGTTGTACTTCGGCTCTGGTGTAAACACAGTTGTCAAAAGCAGTATCGCCGTTGTCTTTTCTTCCTTTTTCGCCAAAGTAGATTCCTCCAGTTAATTCTCTTAAGAAAACTAAATCGGTACCTTCAATACGTTCTCTTTTTAAAGGAGAATTGTCAATCAAAGATGGGAAAGTGAAAGTTGGACGTACATTGGCAAACAATCCTAATTTTTTACGCATCAATAACAATCCTTGTTCAGGACGTACTTTTGCCGAAGGATCGTTGTCGTATTTTGGGTGTCCAATAGCGCCAAATAAAACAGCATCTGCTTTCATACAGATTTCGTGGGTTTCATCTGGATAAGGAACGCCAACCGCATCGATTGCACAAGCACCTGTTAATGCTGGTGTCCAGTTGATTTCGTGATTGAATTTTTTTGCAATAGCATCCGAAACTTTTACAGCTTCATTAATTACTTCTGGTCCTATTCCGTCTCCGGCTAAAAGAGCAATATTGAATTTCATTTGGTATTATTTTTCGTGTTATTTATTTTTTCGTTTATCTAATTAGATGCTCACAACGTTCAGCATTTTTTGAGTCGCTACAATAGCGGCTACAGTTTGATCCGAATCCAATCCGCGGGTTTTGAATTCTTTACCGTTGTTGGTCCAAGTGATAATGGTTTCGCACAACGCATCCGAGCTACTTCCAGGAGGGATTCTTACCGCGTAGTCGATTAATTTTGGCAAACTCATTTTTTTGCTTTTGTAAATTTTAGCTAACGCATTCATAAAAGCATCAAATTGTCCGTCACCTTGAGCGTTTTCTTCAATAATTTCGCCGTCAATTTTTAGACAAAGCGTCGTTGAAGGTCGCATTCCTTTGGAGTGAACCAATACGTAAGATTCCACGGTGATGCGTTCTTCATAGGTTTGGCTATCCAAAACATCGGAGATGATATAAGGTAAATCTTCTTTGGTAACGGTTTCTTTTTTGTCGCCCAATTCGATAATTCGTTGGGTAACCAATTTTAAATCTTCTTGATTCAGCTGTAATCCTAATTCTTGAAGGTTCTTTTCGATATTCGCTTTTCCGGAAGTTTTCCCTAAAGCATATTTTCTTTTTCTTCCAAAACGTTCTGGAAGTAAATCATTGAAATATAAATTGTTTTTGTTGTCTCCATCGGCGTGAATTCCTGCAGTTTGTGTAAAAACGTTGTCACCTACAATGGGTTTGTTGGCTGGAATTCTATAGCCCGTAAAGGTTTCAACCAACTTACTCACGGAGTACAAAGACGATTCTTTCACGTTGATGCTTACATCAGGCATAAAATCGTTGATTACGGCTACGGTACTTTCCAAAGGTGCGTTTCCAGCACGTTCTCCCATTCCGTTTACGGTAACATGTAAGCCATGAATACCCGATTTTACGGCTTCTATTACATTGGCTACACTTACATCATAATCGTTGTGCGCGTGAAAATCAAAATGGGTGTTGGGGTATCTTGCCGTGATTTTCGAAATAAATTCAGATACTTCCGACGGAATTAACACTCCCAAAGTATCTGGTAATAAAATTCTTTTAACCGGTTGTTGGGTCAAAAAATCCAAATATTGAAAAACATAGTCAGGCGAATTGCGCATTCCGTTGCTCCAATCTTCTAAATAGACGTTAGTTTCAATATTATTTTCTTTTGCCAATGCGATTGCCTGAGCAATTTCAGTAAAATGTTGTTCGGGCGTTTTTTTTAATTGATGGGTCAAATGGTTGAGCGAACCTTTGGTCAATAGATTTTGAACTTTGGCTCCTGCTTTTTTCATCCATTCGATAGAAACGCCTCCATCTACAAAAGATAATACCTCAATTTTATCGGTATATCCTTTGGCAGAAGCCCATTCCATAATGCCTTTCACACCTTGAAATTCTCCTTCGCTCACGCGCGCCGAAGCAATTTCGATGCGATCAATATTTAATTCTTCAAGCAACAATTGTGCAATGGTTAATTTTTCTGCAGCAGAAAAAGATACTCCCGAT
>CAYWFQ010000015.1:0-30941 GCA_964457505.1 uncultured Flavobacterium sp. | reverse complement strand
CAAAGATTTGTTTATTGAAAAATAAGTGTAAATTTGCAAACTCAAAATAATAATGTAAAAACAAAAAGTTATAATTGGTTTATACCTTTTCTGTTAGAAGAAAAGCTTCAAAGCACGATTATAATTGAAACTAATAAAAAAGAATTACGATGAAAAAAGGTGTACACCCAGAAAATTACAGATTAGTTGCTTTTAAAGACATGTCAAATGACGATGTTTTTATTACTAAATCTACTGCAGAAACTAAAGAAACTGTCACTGTTGACGGTGTAGAATATCCAGTTGTTAAGATGGAGATTTCTAGAACTTCTCACCCTTTTTACACAGGTAAATCTAAATTAATTGATACTGCAGGACGTATCGATAAATTTAAAACTAAATACGCAAAACACGTTAAATAATTTTAATTTGTTTCTTACTATACCAAGCCTCACAATTTGTGAGGCTTTTTTTATTTTTATCTGCTTGGAAATCTTTGTAACTTTGAACTTTTATAACTTTGTAATTTCTCAAAATGAATTATATCCTCTTTGACGGTCCTTCCCGAACAGCCCTTTTACCTTTTACTTTTACCCGTCCAGTGGCTGATATCTTAATCGGAATTTTGACGATTCGTCAAAAATGGGAAGCCTATTTAGGATCCACTACTACGACTTTAACTGAAGAATATCTATCGGAAAAGTTTCCTATGGTAGAGATGGAACAAAATGTAATGATTAATGCTTCATTTTTACCCAATGCTAATTTGGTTGAAATGATTCAAAATTTAGAATCCAATCAAGCGATTTTCAAAGGTGATGAGGTAATTGCTTTTTTTACCAATGAAGATCAAGATCAAGTTGATTTTGATACCTATGAAATAATCGATTATTTGGAAGATAGTTTAACGGTTCAAAACACCTGGGATATTTTTTCTAACAACGATGCGGCACTTCGCGCAGACTTTGATTTGGTAACTCAAGACAGAAAATCACAACCCATCCCTAAGTCGGTGAATGTAATTGCTCCCGAAAATATTTTTATTGAAGAAGGAGCAAAATTAGAATTCGTTACCTTGAATGCCTCAACAGGACCTATTTATATTGGTAAAGATGCCGAAATCATGGAAGGATCTGTAATTCGTGGGCCATTTGCTTTATGCGAAGGTGCGGGAGTAAAATTGGCGACTAAAGTGTATGGCGCTACTACTGTTGGACCTTATTCTAAAATTGGAGGAGAGGTCAATAACTCGGTTTTATTTGCCTATTCTAACAAAGGACATGATGGATTTTTAGGCAATTCGGTTTTAGGCGAATGGTGTAATATTGGGGCTGATAGTAATAATTCGAACTTAAAAAACAATTACGAAGAAGTAAAATTGTGGAGTTACGAAACGGAGAGTTTTGCTAAAACTGGCTTGCAATTTTGTGGTTTGATTATGGGCGACCACAGTAAATGTGGAATTAATACCATGTTCAACACAGGAACTGTGATTGGAGTGAGTGCTAATATTTTTGGAAGTGGTTTTCCTCGCAACTTTGTGCCTAGTTTTTCTTGGGGAGGTGCTGCTGGATTTACAACTTACACTACTAGTAAAGCATTTGCAACTGCAAAATTGGTAATGAGCAGACGGAATGTAGAGTTTGACGCTCAAGAACAAGCCATTTTGGAACACGTTTTTGAGGAAACCAAGAAATGGAGAAAAGAATAATATATTTTATACTAATAAAAAACTCGCATTAATTGATGCGAGTTTTTTTATGGTTATTTAATTTTAATAAAATTCTCTTTTAGTTTGATTTCTTTGATTCGTTTGTCATTAGGATTTTTACGATATTCTATGATGTCGTTTTCATGACAACCAGTAATTAGACTGAGTTTAGTAGTTAAATTTGTTAATGTATTTTCTCTTCGTTTAACCGTACTTGTGAAATTTTCATTCAATTCATTCTGCTCAAATAATTCATTTAAAGCATTTAATGCAGTAAATTGATGCTGATTTGCAAGTAAGTAGGAAATCATTTTTAGTTCATTTTCATCAATTGAATCGATAGTTTTTCTTTTATAGCTTAATTTGTTTTTAATTCTGTCAAAAACCAAACTATTATAATCATTCATCATTGCTCTTATTTTGGTTTTAAAAAATAAAACACAAAAGATAATTAGAAAACTACCTATAGTTAGATAGATAAATAAAGTAAGCAACGGATTGGTTATAAATTTTTCTGAACTAATTGGGTTTTTAAGGACGGTGTTAAGTTGGATTCGAATCACTTTATTTTGACCAGTGCTACTCAACAGATGAAGAACAACTAATTCATTCGTTTTTTCATCAAAGTAGAATGATTTAACGTTGACTAGGGAAGGTAAAATATATTTTTTAATTGTGTTAGCTTCAATATCAATCTCTAATAATTTGTTGTTTGCACCTCTACTTAATAAGTATGCTTTTTTACCGTTTTCAAAATTAAAATATCCTTCTAATGTGTTGTATTTGGAGTCAAAAACACCTTCATTACTCCATTTCATCGTTTTGAGGTCTAATTTCCAAACTTTAGAGTCAGATAATCCTTGACCGAAATAAAAATTATCTGGATTTTCAACAAGTCCTCCAAAAATATACAGATGATCTCCTATTAGAATTCGGTTAGCATCGCGGCGTAACGAAGGATGTTCGTCTCCAAATGTTTGAACAGACATCCATTCTCTTGATTTGAAAATGTATTTGGTAAGAATATTTTTGAAAGTAAACAAACCATAACCACCGAAGTAATAGATTTCGTTTTTATATACAAATGAAGCCGCTCCGTATTGGTTTTGATGTAAAAATGAATTGTCAATTCGTACAAGCGAATCATTTCTCCACTCTAACACGGGACCACAACCATTGTGTGTCAAATAATTCTTTCCTTTAATTGTGAACGCATTGTAGCGAGAAATAATTTCAGGGTAATTGGTATGTTTAAGTTTAAATGATTGCTTAGAAGGGGTTTTATAAAATACAGAATCATGCTCAATCAAGATTGCTTTTTTGGTCTTACTATCTTGAAAAAGATAAAATTCACCCTTATATTGATCAAATTGTGCTTGACAAACAGCGGTATGTAAAAGTAGTACTAAAAAAATACAGAATAGTCGATTCATTTGTGGGGTTGTTTCGATTTTTTTTCTAATATACTATTTTATTTACAAATTACAAAACTGGGGTTGGATTCTGAGTTAGTTGGTTACGAACATCATTGATTATTGAAATGTATTCATATTTTAATTTTTTTGGAATATGTTTTTCAATCACAACATTATTTTTTAAAACAATTTGAAGGCGATACGTTTTAAAATCCAAAGTATTCATCACCATAAAATTGATAACAAAAATCACTATCGAAAAAATGGAAAGTTCCAAATTTAAGTAAGGAAGACATAATAGTGTAAACAAAAAGTATAAGACTAAAAAGCTTTTTAATATAATTTGACGCTGCTTAATACTAATGTGAATTTTAGCAACTTCATTAAACGGGATTTGTTCTTTATTACTTGATTTGGGATTCAAAATAATGCCGTTTGTAGCAATGCTAATTAAAGCGGTCGTCTCTTTTGAAATCATGTTTGTGGGGTATTAATTGGTGGTATTTTAAAATCAATTATAATCTACTAAATGTGTATTGTAAATTTCTCATTAAGTTTTTATCCATTCGAAAAAAATATACGAAACAATATTTTCTACTATTTATTAATAATTAACTACATGTTAATCAGTATTTTATTGCCAGTTGAATTGTGTAATATGAATAGGTTTATTGTCTTTTTTATTGATTTTCTTGACAATTAATCTAATTTTTTCAGCTCTATCAAGTGTGTTTTAAAAAAAATGAAAAATAATTCTTTCATAAATACTCTTTAAACAACGCGGGATTTCAATTATATTTGCGCCTTCAAAAAACGGGAGGTCGAATTACCGATGAGTCCAAAAATCAAATCAACTAAGCATGATTACAGTTAACGATATTTCTGTGCAATTTAGCGGAACCACACTTTTTAGTGATGTTTCTTTTGCTATTAATGAAAATGATAAAATTGCCCTTATGGGTAAAAATGGAGCGGGAAAATCGACGCTTTTGAAAATAATTGCAGGACAAAGCAAACCTACTACAGGTTCTATTTCAGCTCCAAAAGATGCTGTGGTGGCCTATTTGCCTCAGCATTTATTGACCACTGATGGCGCAACTGTAATGGAAGAAACGTCTAAGGCGTTTGGTGAAATTTTCAAAATGAAAGCCGAAATTGATGAAGTGAATGAGCAATTAACCGTCCGTACTGATTATGAAAGTGATGAGTACATGAAGTTGATCGAGCGTGTTTCGGATTTGAGCGAGAAGTATTATGCTATTGAAGAGGTAAACTATGAAGCTGAGGTAGAAAAAATATTAATTGGTTTAGGATTTGTTCGCGAAGATTTCACGCGTCAAACTTCAGAGTTTTCTGGAGGATGGAGAATGCGTATTGAATTGGCTAAAATCCTTTTGCAAAAACCCGATTTGATTTTGCTAGATGAGCCAACGAACCATATGGATATAGAAAGTATCCAATGGTTAGAAGATTTTTTGATCAATCAGGCCAAAGCAGTAGTAGTGATTTCGCACGATAGGGCTTTTGTAGACAATATAACCAATCGTACTATAGAAGTAACTATGGGACGTATTTATGATTACAAAGCTAAATATTCTCATTATCTGGAATTGCGAAAAGACCGTCGTATGCACCAACAAAAAGCCTACGATGAACAACAAAAAATGATTGCTGATAATAGAGCGTTCATCGATCGTTTTAAAGGTACTTTTTCTAAAACTGATGCGGTCCAATCTCGTGTGAAGATGTTAGAAAAACTAGAAATTGTTCAGGTAGACGAAGTCGATACATCGGCATTGAAACTGAAATTCCCACCAGCAGCTCGTTCAGGTCAATATCCGGTTATTGTGAAAGATTTATCTAAATCGTATGGAGATCATGTGGTTTTTAAAGATGCTAATTTGGTTATTGAGCGCGGTCAAAAAGTAGCCTTCGTTGGTAAAAACGGGGAAGGTAAGTCGACCATGATTAAAGCCATCATGAAAGAGATTGGCATTGATAGCGGTAGTGTCGAAATTGGTCACAATGCTCAAATAGGGTATTTTGCTCAAAATCAGGCGGCTTTATTGGACGGGAATGCGTCTATTTTTGAAACGATTGACGATATTGCTGTTGGTGATGTACGAACTAAGATTAAAGATATTTTAGGAGCTTTTATGTTTCATGGCGATGATGTGACTAAGAAAGTAAAAGTACTTTCAGGAGGAGAAAAAACGCGTTTGGCAATGATAAAATTATTGTTGGAGCCTGTTAATCTATTGATTTTAGACGAGCCTTCTAATCACTTGGATATGAAGACTAAAGATATTATCAAAGACGCTTTGAAAGATTTTGACGGAACCTTAATTTTAGTATCGCACGACCGTGATTTCTTAGACGGATTAGCTACCAAGGTGTTTGAATTTGGAAACAAAAGAGTAGTGGAACACTTTGAAGATATTGCTGGTTTCTTGGCACACAAAAAAATGGAAAGTTTAAGAGAAATCGAGAAGTAGTTTTGTCATTCCGTCCCGAAGCTTCGGGATATTTCGGAATCTAAAAAAAATCTAAAGTGAAAGATGCTGAAACGAGTTCAGCATGACAAAAAAAGGAGTTCAGTTTGACAAGAATAAGTTATTTAATATGACTCTTGTTATATTAAACTCCTTTGTCTCTAATTTTAAAGGCTATGTATACAAATTATCCTTATTTTTACCCTTAAGTAATAGTTTTCTGAATAATGGATAACACAAAAATTTCGGTTTATTTCATGCCTGGATTAGCGGCTAGTTCGTTAATCTTTGAACGTATTGATTTACCCCAAGAACTTTTTGAAGTACATTTTTTAGATTGGGAATTACCAGTAGGAGAGGAATCTTTAGCAGAGTACGCCAAGCGAATGTCTGAAAAAATTACCGCTCCAAATCCTGTTTTGATAGGTGTTTCTTTTGGCGGAATCTTAGTACAAGAAATGGCAGCATTTTTGAACCCACAAAAAGTAATTATTATTTCGAGTGTGAAATCAAATTTGGAATTTCCTCGCCGAATGAAAATTGCGAAAACGACCAAAGCCTATAAATTAATTCCCACTTCGATTTTTTCTAATATAGAAAAATTAAGTACTTTTTCTTTTGGAAAATCCATAGCTCAGCGATTGAAATTGTATGAAAGATACCTTTCAGTTCGCGATGTCCAGTATTTGGATTGGGCAATTGAACGCATTGTATTGTGGGATAGAATCCTGGTAGATAAAACTGTAGTTCATATTCACGGTGATGCAGATGAGGTATTCCCAATGGAATATATTTCAGAATGTATTGTAGTTAAGGGAGGAACACACGTTATGATTTTAAGTAAATACAAATGGCTTAATGAAAATTTACCTGCTATTATCTCAGGAACTTTTTCAGATGGCACAAAATAATAAAGATAAATAAATGAAAAAAGTAACAAACAACATTCGGAAATCGACTCTATTGGTTGGAATAGTGCTAATTAGTGGTCTGTTTATTTTTGCTTCAAAATTAGAATTACCTGCAAACTGGATTGCCCGTTTTAATCCCAATTATTTTCCTGCCAAAATTGACTTTGCTGGAGAAGCAGTGCCGTTACAAATTGCTGATGTGCAAGAACGCTTGGATAGAGAGTTATTGGTGAACAAACATTTGAATGCGTCAACTCTTTTGATTTTAAAAAGAGCGCGTCGAGCTTTTGCAGTAATAGAACCTATTTTAAAGAAAAACGGAATTCCAGATGATTTTAAATATGTTGCCGTGATTGAAAGTGGTTTGGTGAATGTGGTTTCTCCGGCTGGCGCCAAAGGAATTTGGCAATTTATGCCTGAAACAGCCAGAGAAATAGGTTTAGAAGTGAATGAAAATATTGATGAACGCTATCATTTAGAAAAAGCGACTGAGGCAGCTTGTATTTATTTTTTGAAAGCCAAAGAAAAATTTGGAAATTGGACTTTGGTAGCAGCATCTTATAATGCAGGTGGAACAGGAATTAGAAAGCAATTGAATATTCAAAAAGCGGCTAATTATTATGATTTGTTACTTAATGACGAAACATCGCGTTATGTATTCCGAATTTTAGCTTTGAAACAAATTATGGAACATCCAGAACAATATGGTTTTCCAATTACCGAAGAAGAGCAATATAAAATTGTAGCAACTAAGAAAATTGCGATAGATAGTTCTGTAACTGATTTGGCCACTTTAGCAATTCAACAAGGGATTAATTACAAAGTATTAAAAATTCACAATCCGTGGTTGCGTTCGACTAAGATGGTGAATCCAACAAATAAAAAATACCAATTGGAAATTCCTTTGGAAGGGTATTAAAAAAAAGAGGCGATATTTACCGCCTCTTTTTTTGTGTTATATTTTCTTCATTTGGTCTTTCATCATACTGATTTGATCTTTCAGCATGTTTTGTTTGTCCAATTTCTTTGCTTCATTTAATAGAGACGTCGCTTCTAATTTTCTTCTTCGTGACATAGCAATTCCTGCTAGGTTTAATTTGGCTACAGCCAAATCCATATCCATAGACAATCCTAACTCAATTGCTTTTTTGAAATATTTCTCAGATTGATTGATATTGGTTTGAGAAAGCATAATTCCATGTAGGTAATTGAAGTATCCTTGTTGTTTTTGAACCAAAGCACCCTCTGGATTATTGATTTTGTCCAACCATTTTTTAGCGCCTTCAAAATCTTGTTTTCTCAACTTTAAGAACGCAAGTAATATGAATTCGTTTTTGAAATATAAAAAAACGGGAATAGCACTCACTAATAGAAGGAAGATTCCGTTTCCGATGTTACTTTCAGTAAATTGCCAAATGCCAGTAGCGACAATAAGTCCGGCAAGGATAAGTTTGATATTTTTGTGAAACATAATAGGTTTTATTTTATGATTGCAAAGATAGTAAAAGGAATTAAAAATATTTTTATAAAACTACTTGCTAGAAAAAAAAGTCTTTGTATATTTGCACTCGGTTTTCGAATAACGGATATTCAAAAAACTAGAAGACATATAAATAAAGATTTTAAAGATACAAACCAATGAGCAAAAGAACGTTTCAACCATCGAAAAGAAAAAGAAGAAATAAACACGGATTTATGGACAGAATGGCTTCTGCTAATGGAAGAAAAGTTCTTGCAAGAAGAAGAGCTAAAGGAAGACATAAATTGACTGTTTCTAGCGAACCTAGACACAAAAAATAATGGTTATTCTATAATCAATATTAAGCCGTTACTATTTTTTAGTAACGGCTTTTTTTTGAAAATTTAAACTAATTTTACATAGTTTAGCTTTAAAAGCCACGGGTTAAAGTATTTCTGAACGGAAACCCAATCGTAATAAAACAACAAAACACACACACAAACTACACTACAATGCCAAAAGACACATCCATTAAATCCGTTTTGATAATAGGTTCAGGTCCTATTGTAATTGGGCAAGCATGCGAATTTGATTATGCTGGTTCGCAATCTGCACGTTCTATTCGTGAAGAAGGAATCGAAGTGATATTAATCAACTCGAATCCCGCAACGATTATGACTGACCCTTCAATGGCTGATCACGTTTATTTGAAACCGTTGACAACGAAGTCAATTATTGAAATCTTAAAAGCACATCCGCAAATTGATGCGGTTTTGCCAACAATGGGTGGACAAACGGCGTTGAACTTGTGTTTGGAAGCAGAAGAAAAAGGAATTTGGGAAGATTTTGGAGTACGATTAATTGGGGTTGATGTGAACGCCATTAATATTACTGAAGATAGAGAGCAGTTCAAACAATTACTTGAAAAAATCGGAATTCCAGCCGCACCTGCAAAAACGGCTACTTCATTTTTACAAGGAAAAGAAATTGCACAAGAATTTGGTTTTCCATTAGTAATTCGTCCTTCCTTTACTTTAGGAGGAACAGGAGCGGCTTTTGTGCATAGCAAAGAAGAATTTGACGAAAAGCTAACTTATGGTTTAGAAATGTCTCCAATTCACGAAGTGCTGATTGATAAGGCTTTATTAGGATGGAAAGAATACGAATTAGAATTATTGAGAGATAAAAACGACAATGTTGTTATTATCTGTTCTATCGAAAATATGGATCCAATGGGAATCCACACGGGAGATTCGATTACGGTAGCGCCAGCGATGACATTATCGGATACGACATTCCAAAAAATGCGTGACATGGCGATTTTGATGATGCGAAGCATCGGAAATTTTGCTGGAGGTTGTAACGTACAATTTGCGGTTTCGCCAGACGAAAAAGAAGATATTGTTGCGATTGAAATCAATCCCCGTGTATCTCGTTCTTCGGCATTAGCTTCTAAAGCAACGGGTTATCCAATTGCTAAAATTGCTTCAAAATTAGCTTTGGGTTACAACTTGGATGAATTGCAAAATCAAATTACAAAATCAACTTCGGCTTTATTTGAGCCAACTTTGGATTATGTAATTGTAAAAATACCACGTTGGAACTTCGATAAATTTGAAGGCGCTGACAAAACCTTAGGACTACAAATGAAATCAGTAGGTGAGGTGATGGGTATTGGACGTTCGTTCCAAGAAGCCTTACACAAAGCCACACAATCATTGGAAATCAAAAGAAATGGTTTAGGTGCTGACGGAAAAGGATATACCAACTACGAACAAATTATCGAGAAACTAACTTTTGCGAGTTGGGATCGTGTTTTTGTAATATATGATGCAATTGCGATGGGAATTCCATTAAGTCGTATTCACGAAATCACTAAAATCGATATGTGGTTCTTGAAACAATACGAGCAATTATTTACTTTAGAAAAAGAAATCGCTACGTACAAAGTAGAATCTTTACCTAAAGAATTGTTATTGGAAGCCAAACAAAAAGGATTCTCTGACAGACAAATTGCTCATATGATGGGCTGTTTAGAAAGTCAAGTGCATACTTTGCGAATGGATATGAAAATTAATCGCGTATTCAAATTAGTAGATACGTGTGCGGCTGAGTTTAAAGCGCAAACCCCATATTACTATTCTACTTTTGAGGCTGAAATTGAAAAGCCAAACGGAGAACGTTATGTTCACAACGAAAGTATTGTGACTGATAAAAAGAAAATTATTGTTTTAGGGTCAGGCCCAAATAGAATTGGACAAGGAATTGAGTTTGATTATTCTTGTGTTCACGGGGTACTTGCCGCTAAAGAATGTGGCTACGAAACAATTATGATTAACTGTAATCCAGAAACGGTTTCGACTGATTTTGATACGGCTGATAAATTGTATTTTGAGCCTGTTTTTTGGGAACATATTTATGATATCATCCAACACGAAAAACCAGAAGGTGTTATTGTGCAATTAGGTGGTCAAACGGCTTTGAAATTAGCGGAGAAATTATCTAAATATGGAGTGAAAATCTTAGGAACTAGCTTTGATGCTTTGGATTTAGCCGAAGACAGAGGACGTTTCTCTGATTTATTGACTGAGTTGAATATTCCTTTTCCTAAATTCGGAATTGCTGAAACAGCTGATGAAGCGTCTGCATTAGCAGATACATTAGACTTCCCATTATTGATTCGTCCTTCGTATGTATTAGGAGGTCAAGGAATGAAAATTGTCATCAACAAACAAGAATTAGAAGAACATGTAATCAACTTGTTGAAATCGATTCCAGGTAATAAATTGTTGTTAGATCATTATTTAGACGGAGCTATAGAAGCTGAAGCTGATGCGATTTGCGATGCTGACGGAAATGTATATATCATCGGTATCATGGAGCATATCGAACCTTGTGGAGTACACTCGGGCGATAGTAATGCGACATTGCCACCGTTTAACTTAGGTGAATTTGTGATGCAACAAATTAAAGACCATACCCATAAAATTGCTGTTGCTTTGAAAACGGTTGGTTTAATCAATATTCAGTTTGCTATTAAAAACGATATTGTGTATATCATTGAAGCCAATCCAAGAGCGTCTAGAACTGTTCCTTTTATTGCTAAAGCTTACGGTGAACCGTATGTGAATTATGCTACTAAAGTAATGTTAGGAGCAAATAAAGTAACCGACTTTAAATACAATCCACAGTTGAAAGGTTATGCGATTAAACAACCTGTTTTCTCTTTCAGTAAATTTCAAAATGTGAATAAAGCATTGGGACCAGAGATGAAATCAACAGGTGAAAGTATTTTGTTTATTGAAGATTTGAAAGACGATCAATTCTACGAATTGTACTCTCGAAGAAAAATGTATTTGAGTAAATAATTGACTTGAATCTTGATATTTGAAAAGCCTCTTTATTGAGGCTTTTTTTTTGAAATAAAGCATGTTAAAAAGATTGTTTTTTAAAAAAATAATTCCGTAACTTATTAAATTAGTATCTTATCTTTTTTTATTTTACTTTTGTTTAATTAAAATTAAAAAAGAATGAACAACGTTAAGAACGTATTCAGTATCAAAGACCTTGAAAATTTATCAGGTATTAAAGCACATACGATTCGTATTTGGGAAAAGAGATACAATATCTTAGAACCCATGCGTACGGACACCAACATTCGTTTGTATGATTTAGCGAGTTTACAAAAGTTACTCAACATTACTTTACTTCACGATTACGGGTATAAAATTTCTAAGATCGCAACTTATCCACCAGATACAATACCTACTTTAGTCCGTGAGATTGTCACTAATAAAACGGCTAAAAGTCATGCGTTAAGTGAATTTAAAATGGCAATGATGCATTTTGATCAAGAGCTATTTTTTAATACTTACAATTGGTTGATGGCTGAAAAATCGTTTAAGGAAATCTTTTACGATGTGTTTCTTCCATTAATGCAAGAGTTGGGAATGTTATGGCAAACAGATACTATTTCGCCAGCCCACGAGCATTTCATTACTTTTTTAATTAAACAAAAATTACTTATTCAAACTGAACAACTTCAGGTGTTGAAGCCAAGAAAAACAGATAAGGTTTTTGTTTTGTCTTTGCCTATGAATGAAATTCACGAATTGGGATTGATGTATTTGAATTATGAAATTCTTTCTAAAGGTTATAAAACGATTTATTTAGGAGAGAGTATGCCAATTGAAAATTTGAAAGATTTGAAAAAACATTTCGACTCTATAGTTTTTGTTTCGTACCTTACGGTTCAACCTGACAAAGACTCAGTTAATGAGTATGTCAATAAAATGAAGCAGGAGTTAGAAGATGATACTACCCAATTATGGTATATAGGAAGGATGGTTGAACATATTGATACAAATATTCTTTCAAGTAGTATGTTGGTTTTCAATTCTATAGATTCCTTGGTAACAGTTATTAAATAATAATAAGAAATAATAAGTAAATGAATCAACCCAAAACAATAGCAATAATCGGTTCTGGATTTTCGTCTTTGGCGGCAGCAAGTTATTTAGCTAAAACTGGTCATCAAGTGACTGTTTACGAAAAGAATGCTACAATTGGTGGACGTGCACGTCAACTTAAAAAAGATGGTTTTACTTTTGATATGGGACCAAGCTGGTATTGGATGCCTGATGTTTTCGAACGTTTTTTTGCTGATTTCGGTAAAAAAACGACGGATTATTACGAGTTGATTAAATTGTCTCCGGCCTATCGCGTGTATTTTGGAATCAACGAATTCATTTCCATTGCCGATAATTTACCCGAAATTATTGCCACTTTTGAGTCGGTAGAAAAGGGAAGTGGTGCTGTTTTAGAACAATTTATGGCCGAAGCTCGAAGCAACTATGATATTGCAATTAAAGATTTGGTATACCGACCAGGTGTTTCGCCTTTGGAATTAATTACTTTGGAAACTGCAAAAAAAGTGGGTCAGTTTTTTAGTAACATAAGCCGTGATGTTCGTAAGAAATTCAAAAACGAAAAGCTAGTTCAAATCTTAGAATTTCCAGTTTTGTTTTTGGGAGCTAAACCTTCCGATACTCCTTCATTTTATAGTTTTATGAATTATGCCGACTTTGGATTAGGAACTTGGCATCCAAAAACAGGAATGTTTGATGTGGTTAAAGGAATGGAAAGTTTGGCAGTTGAATTAGGAGTTCAATTCGTAACTAATGCGGCGATTGAAAAAATCATTGTAGATAATAAAATAGCTAAAGGAATTGTAGTGAATGGAACACCAATCTATGCAGATGTTGTGTTAAGTGGTGCAGATTATCATCATACAGAAACTTTGCTTGAGGAAAAACACCGTGCGTATTCTGAAAAATATTGGGATAGTCGTGTTTTTGCTCCCTCTTCATTGTTGTTTTATGTTGGGTTCAATAAAAAAATAGAAAATATTTCGCACCACGCTTTGTTTTTTGATACTGATTTTAATCAACACGCTAAAGATATTTATGATACACCAAGATGGCCAGCTGAGCCTTTGTTTTATGCCAGTTTTCCATCTATAACCGATCCGTCTACAGCACCAGACGGAATGGAATCTGCTTGTTTTTTGATTCCGTTAGCTCCTGGAATTGAAGATACGGAAGAGTTGCGAGAAGCCTATTTTCATAAAATTATGGACCGATTGGAAACGTTGACGCAACAAGAGGTTCGAAAAAACATTATCTTTAGACAATCGTTTTGTAAAAATGATTTTGTTGAAGATTACAATTCGTACAAAGGAAATGCCTATGGAATGGCCAATACGTTATTACAAACTGCATTTTTGAGACCCAAATTAAAAAGTCCAAAAGTGGACAATCTATATTTTACAGGGCAATTAACAGTTCCTGGACCAGGTGTGCCTCCCGCCTTAATTTCGGGGAAATTAGTAGCAGAATTAATTAATAAACAATTTTCAAAAGCATAACATGAAGCAGTTATTTGACGACGTATCCTTTAAATGCAGTAAGCTAGTGACTAAGAATTACAGCACTTCATTTTCATTAGCAGTCTACATGCTTTCGCCAAGCATAAGAGAAGCTATTTATAGCGTATATGGTTTTGTTCGTTTTGCGGATGAAATTGTGGATTCTTTTCATGGATATGAAAAAGAAACTTTGATTAATGATTTTGAAACCGAATACTATAAAGCATTCAATTCAGGAATTAGTTTGAATCCTATTTTGAACTCATTTCAAATTACGGTAAAACGCTATAATATTTCAGATGATTTGATTCAGGCTTTCCTAAAAAGTATGAAGTTAGATTTAGTTAAAACTGAATACCATAGTAAGGAAGAATATGAGGAATACATTTACGGTTCAGCTGATGTGGTGGGCTTGATGTGTTTAAAAGTCTTTGTAGATGGCGATACAGAGAAATACAATTTGTTGAAAGACGAAGCGATGCGTTTGGGTTCTGCATTTCAAAAAGTGAATTTCTTACGCGATTTGAAAGACGATAATTTAGTTTTAAACCGAACTTATTTTCCTGGCGTAGATTTGAATTCTTTTGACGAAAAAGCAAAACAAGCTATTATTAGCGAAATCGAAGATGATTTTAAAATTGCTTTCCAGGGAATTACAAAATTACCAATGGAGGCTAAGTTTGGTGTGTATACGGCTTATGTCTACTACAAAAAACTATTGAATAAATTAGAAAAAACGCCAAGTCATAAAATTGGTACAGCGCGAATTCGTGTTTCTAATTACACCAAAGCCGGTTTATTAGCCCAATCTTTTGTTACATATAAATTAAAATTAGTTTAAAAATTAATCGTTACAACAATGAATGAAATCCAGTTTTTTCTGATTTTCTTAGGAACTTTTTTATTAATGGAATGTGTTACTTGGTGCACACACAAATTTGTAATGCATGGCTTTATGTGGTATTTTCACGAAGACCATCACCAACCTAAATATGCCAATATCTTTGAGCGAAATGATATTTTCTTTGTCATTTTTGCTATACCAAGTATTACCCTTTTTTACTTTGGAGTAGAAGGTGGATTGAATTATAAATTTTTTATCGGTTTAGGAATTATGTTTTACGGTATGTGTTATTTCATGATTCACGATGTATTGATTCACCAACGTTTTAAATGGTTTAAGAATACTAACAACAAATATTTGATTGGGTTGCGAAAAGCACATAAAGTGCATCACAAGCATTTAGGTAAAGAACATGGAGAATGTTTTGGGATGTTGTTTGTTCCTTTCAAATATTATAAAATATAATATAAAATCGCTATTAAACAGAAGTTTGCGCAAGCAAACACAAATGAATTAAAAGGCGATACCAAATGTTACCGCTAAAGAATAAAATTTAATCATATGAAAGTATATTCTTTAAAAACAGAACAATTTGTAAATGCTAGTATTCAAGAATGCTGGTCTTTTTTTTCAAATCCAAGAAATTTACAGAAAATTACACCTAGTGACATGGGTTTTGAAATTACTGATTTTGATGAAAAAAGCATGTATGCAGGGCAAATTATACAATATAAAGTATCACCACTTTTTGGAATTAAATTAGGTTGGATGACCGTTATAACGGTGGTAAAAGAGGAAAGTTACTTTGTTGATGAACAACGTTTCGGGCCGTATACACTTTGGCATCATAAGCATTTTTTTGAAGAGAAAGACAATGGAGTTCTAATGACAGATTTAATTCATTATGCTTTGCCATTAGGTTTTTTAGGTAGAATGATGAATACTTTGGTAGTTAAGAACAAATTAAAATCCATTTTCGATTACCGTAAAATTAAAGTTGACGAATTATTTAATGCTAAATAATGGCAAAACAAGAAGTTTCTTTTTTTTGGTTTCGACGTGATTTACGATTAGAAGATAATGTGGGATTATTTCAAGCTTTACAATCTCAATATCCAGTAATTCCACTTTTTATTTTTGATGCATCTATTTTGGAGCGCTTACCTAATAACGATCCAAGAGTGGGTTTTATTCATGAGTCACTTTCTAAAATAAACATACAACTGAAAGAATTGGGGAGTTCGCTTTTAATCAAAAAAGGAAAACCTCAAGAAGTTTGGCCTAATTTACTTGCAGAATATACTATTCGAGAAGTTTTTTGGAACAAAGATTATGAACCTTCAGCCATTCAACGCGATGCGGCTGTTTCTGATTTATTACATTCTAAAGAGGTCAAAGTTTTAGCTACCAAAGATCAGGTTATTTTTGAAGAAACTGAGATAGTTAAAGCCGATGGATTACCCTATACCGTATATACTCCTTTCAAAAATAAATGGTTGGAAAAATACCAGTCGATAGCGCCTGTTCAAGAAATGGATACTGCTCCGTATTTTTCTAATTTTTTCAAAAGTGAGTTTGACTTTCTTTCTTTAGAACAAATTGGTTTTATACCAAGCCCAATTAAAGTAAAACCCCATAATCTAAAGTTGATTGCAAACTATCACGAAACCCGAGATTTTCCAGCTTTAGATAGCACTTCGTATTTGTCTCCACATTTGCGTTTCGGAACGGTTAGTATTCGGAAATTAGTGAATTGGGCGGTGCGTAAAAATCCTATTTTCTTGAGCGAATTGATTTGGAGGGAATTCTTTATGCAAATCCTTTTTCATTTTCCTAAAGTGCAAAAAAGGAATTTCAAGTCGGCGTATGATGGGATTGAATGGCGCAATAATGAAGCTGATTTTAAACGTTGGTGCGAAGGAAAAACGGGTTATCCGATGGTCGATGCCGGAATGCGTCAATTGAATGAAACAGGTTATATGCACAATCGAGTGCGAATGGTAGTAGCGAGCTTTCTTTGTAAACATTTGTTAATCGAATGGCAGTGGGGTGAAGCTTATTTCGCTGAAAAATTATTGGATTACGAAATGTCTGCAAATGTTGGTAATTGGCAATGGGCAGCTGGGACTGGTTGTGATGCAGCCCCCTATTTTAGAGTATTCAACCCTGAAATTCAATTGAAAAAATTTGACGAAAAAGGAATATACATTCGTCAATGGATTCAAGAATTTGATTTAGGCTACGGCCAACCGATGGTAGATCATGCCATGGCTAGAGACCGAGCTATTGCTACTTATAAAGCTGGAATTCTAAAATAATTCTAACAAAAACTCCCGATAACTTTATAAAGTATATCGGGAGTTTAACAACCTAACCCTAACCTAAAAACAATTATTTTCTTAGCTTAATTTATTTGAAATTAAACTGATAAATTCTTTACGTGTTTTGTCTTTTTCAAAAGCACCTGTAAACGAAGAAGTAGTTGTAACAGAGTTTTGTTTTTGAATCCCACGCATTTGCATACACATGTGTTGTGCTTCAATGACAACAGCTACACCAAGCGGTTCTAATGCCTCTTGAATACAATCTTTAATTTGATCTGTCAATCGTTCTTGCACTTGCATTCTGCGAGCAAAAGCATCCACAATTCGCGGAATTTTACTTAATCCTACAATTTTCCCATTAGGAATATAAGCTACGTGTGCTTTTCCAAAAAAAGGTAACATATGGTGTTCGCACATAGAATACACTTCGATGTCTTTTACCACAATCATTTGCTGGTGGTCTTCGGTAAATAAAGCTGATGTTAGTATTTCTAACGGATCTAATCCATAACCATGTGTCAAGTATTGCATGGCTTTAGCGACTCTGTCAGGTGTTTTTTCGAGTCCTTCACGAGTGACATCTTCGCCTAAATTTTCAATAATGGTTTTGTAATTAGAAGACAATATTTCAGTTACTTCGGTATTGTATTGCTCTATTTTTTCGTAGTTTTTCATTGAGTATTTTTGAGGTGGTTTTTTAAATTTTAAAGTTGACAATACCATAATCCATTTCGAAAACTTGTCCTGACATGGATTTTGCTTTTTCAGAAATCAAAAAGTCAGCCATTTCAGCTACTTCTTGTGGTTGTAAATACCCTTTCATAGGATGGCGTTCGATCATATTTTCTTTCATTCGGTCGTTTCTTAAAATCCCCGAAGCCAAAGTTGTATCTGTAATTGTTGGCGCAATGGCGTTAATACGAATACTGGACGCTAATTCAGCACCAAGGGATTTCACTAAACCTTCCACACCCGCTTTGGCAGTAGCAATACTAGCATGAAATGGCATACCTAATTTTGCTGCTACGGTACTAAATAATAGAATCGAAGGCTGGTTGCCTTTTTTCAAAGCAGGCAAGTATTTTTGAATGGCTTTTACGGCTCCTATCACATTGATTTCAAAATCATTTCTGAAATCGTCAATGCTCAAACTTCCAATAGGTTTTAGCGTAATGGAACCTGGGCAATAAATTAAACTGTCCAAACTCTCGATTTCGGGAAGTGTGTCTTGCAAAACATCCAACGAATAATGAGTTAGGTTAGGATGTGATATTTCTGGCGCAGTACGGCTAATTGCGTACACGGTGTTATTTTCTAATTGTTGTAACAAAATGGCATTGCCAATTCCTTTGCTTCCGCCAATGATTAGTATTTTTTTCATTAGTAATGGTTTAGCGTTTCGCTATTTTATTGTTGTTAATTTGTCTTTGTCGACTGCATTTGAATCGGCCTTCTTTAAAGTCGCGTAATTTTTCGTGTTTGGTTTTTCTACCTTGTACTCTAGCACGCCACATTCTGAAACTTGACGGCTTCATTTCGGCACGCATTAGGTCAATCACTTCTTGTTCTTTTAACCCAAATTGCAGCAGAATGGCATCAAATGTGGTTCGGTCTTCCCAAGCCATTTCAATGACGCGATCTTTTTCTATATCGGTAAGTTCTTTTCTCATTATTGGTATTTTTGAAACTGATGTACCACAATATTGGCTTTCAAGTCAAATAATAAATTGTATAAACCAAAGAAGGTTCTGTTCATATAAATAAAATGTTTGGAACCTCTATTACCATTCATTTTTCGTAAGTTAGTGTCATTAGCAAAACGTTCGCCTAATTGAGCTATGTTCTGAAAAAACACTTCATCTGAAAAATCGAAAGTTTCCGATTGAAAAGGTTGCGTAAATAGCGATAATAAATCATAGAACATTTCCGTGAAATAAGCGACTTCTTCAGCAGTATCATCGGTTCGTAAGATTTCTAATTCGAATAATTTATCGCTAAACAATGCTTTGTTGTCGATAATTTCTTTTTTGATCAATTCAAAATAGGGAATGTAAAAGTCATTCGGAATAGCTTTCATGCATCCAAAGTCTAAAGCGACCAATTGATTTTTTTCGTTCACCAAGAAATTCCCTGGATGTGGGTCGGCATGTACTTTGCGCAACACATGAATTTGGTACATATAAAAATCCCAAAGCGCTTGTCCTAATTGGTTGCCAATTTCAGTATTGTTATTTTCTTTTGTAAACTCAGATAGGTGTAAACCTGTCATCCAATCCATGGTAATGATTCGTTCAGAAGAATACTCAGGATAATATTTAGGGAAAACTAAATTTTCTATTTTTTCACAAGCAGCAACTACTTCTTGGCTTTGTTTTAGTTCTAATAAATAGTTGGTCTCTTCGATCAGTTTATCTTCAACCTCTTTAAAATATTTGTCGGAGTCTTTTCCTTGTAAATTGAACATTCGAATAGCAATGGGTTTCACCAAAGCCAAGTCAGACGAAATACTATTGGCTACGCCAGGATATTGAATTTTAACTGCTAACTTTTTATTGTTTTTGACTGCCAAATGTACTTGTCCAATACTGGCTGCGTTAACTGAATTAGGGTTGAATTCGTCAAAAATTTCATAAGGTGTTTTGCCTAAATTAGATTTAAACGTTTTCAAAACCAAAGGTGCCGAAAGTGGCGGAACTGAAAATTGAGATAATGAAAATTTCTCCACGTAGGCTTGTGGCAGGAAACTTTTGTCCATACTCAACATTTGAGCTACTTTTAAAGCACTCCCTTTTAAACTTTTGAGTCCATCATAAATATCCTCGGCATTGTCTTCATTTAATTTGTCGCGATTCAGGGTTGGATTAACCACTTTTTCGCCATAATATTTTAAATAATTGACTCCTACTTTGGCACCGGTTTGCACTAACTTGCTAGCGCGTTCAATTTTTGAAGTAGGAATATAATCGATAGTATTCATTTAATTGTGTTGTATTTTTTCTTTGAATAAGAATTTTCCAAAATCCATTAGACTTTCTAAGGGAGCAGTATTCATTAATTCAAACGAGGCTTTTACCGACTTTTCAATAAAAAGATCTGTTTTTTCAAAAGAAGCGGAAGTGTCATCCAACCAAAATTTTAATGTCATCATTAATTGAAACCAAGCCGATTCTTGTAATGCTTTTTCTTGAATTTGTTGAAATTTTTCTTGTTTCAATCGGTATTCATCTGAGATAATACCACTTACAAAATCTTTAAAGCCATTTCGTAAACTAGATAATTGCATTAAACCTTCTAATGGGTTTTTGTTAGCTTTTAAACTCAATACAACATAACTACGATTGGCTGCTAATAATTCAAAAAAAGTAAAGTAAAAGCTTAACATTTTACTTTTCATATCGTAGTATTCGTAGTCTTTGTCTTTATCTAATAACTCTACTGTTTTTTCTAAAAATTGATTGAAAATTTCTTTTTCTACTCCTTCAAGACCACCAAAGAAAGTGTAAAACTCCGTTTCGGTTAGGCCATTTGCTTTCGCAAAATGATATACTGATTTCGGTTTTTCATTGTTTTCAAGCGTATCTTGCATGAACATCGAAACTATTTTGTCTTTTGTCAGGGTTGATTTTTTAGTAGCCATCGTCTAGTTGTTTTCAAATTAGAGCATAAAGATATAAAATGTTTAATAAAATATTAAAAAAGTTAAACAAAATATTTGTTTATATTTGTAATGAATTCAAAAAGCATAAATGCTGATACTATGAAAAAAAATGTATTATTGACGGGAGGGACTGGATTTATTGGTAAAAAATTAACGCGTTTACTTTTAGAAAACGGATTTTCTGTTTCTATTTTAAGTCGTTCTGTTAAAAAGAATACGGATGGTATTTCGTACTTTCAATGGGACGTCGAGGCTGGAATGATCGATGAGCAAGCTATTTTGAATGCGGATTATATAATTCATCTAGCGGGCGAAAATATTGGTACTAAACGATGGACAGTAAATCGCAAGAAATCTATTTTGGATAGCCGAGAAAAATCAACTCAATTACTATATACAACCTTACAAAAAACGAATCATAAATTAGATGCTTTTGTTTCGGCATCTGGAGTTGGAATTTATGGTGCAATCAATGATGAGCTAATTTGTTCAGAAACAACTCCAGCGGCTTCGGATTTTTTAGGAACGGTTTGTCAAAAGTGGGAGGGAGCGTCTTTGCCAATTCACGCTTTAGGAATACGAACATTACAAATTCGAACAGGATTAGTGTTAGGAAAAGGTGATGGGGTTTTGAAACAATTACTTCCCTTATTTCGATTTCGATTAGGAAGTGCGATTGGCTCAGGAATACAATACATGCCTTGGATTCATATTGATGATTTGTGTCGTATTTATTTAACAGCAATTACAAATAGTAAGATGGAAGGTCCTTATAATGCAGCGATTAATGATGGAACTAACAACACTATTTTCTCTACTACATTAGCGAAAGTAATTGGATATAAAATTTGGTTGCCCAATGTGCCTGCCTTTATTTTACAATTAGTATTAGGCGAAATGTCTCAATTGGTTCTCAAAGGAAGGAGAGTCGCTTCAGATAAAATAGAAAAAACCGGATTTCAATTTCAATTTACAGATTTAGAAAAAGCCCTTCGAGATTGTATAGTACACTAATTGTATTCTAGAATGAATTCAAGCTGAGTTTTTACTTTTTTTGATACTTTAGGTAAAATCATGCTTGGTATTTTTATTTCAAAATCATCGGTATCGATCACAAAATTTGCAACCAGCTGTAATTGATTTTTTGATTTTTTAAAAATACCATTCACACTGATTGTTTTTGAAACTCCGTGGATTTTCATGATTCCATTCATTTTTAGAATAGTTCCTTCAGACGAAATTTTATCGACCTCTAAATTGGGTATTTTGCCTTTAAAAGTGGCTCTAGGATATTTGTCACTCTCTAAATATATTTCATTGAAGTGCGTTTGCATTAAGTCTCGCTTGAATTTGAAATCCTTAATTTTTACGAAACAAACGATATTTTTTTCTTTTGTGTTTATAATGCACCGCGCCGAGTTGTTTTCGGCATTGATTTCTTCGAAAAGGGGTATTGAAGCTTCAAAATTAATATGTCCAGACTCAGTTGTCCATTTTTCCTGTGCAAATGATAAACAACTAGTAAATAAAAATAATAAAGAATAAAATTGTTTCATAATCATATAAGTGCTACAACTTAAAGATACTAAATGATAGTCGGAAAAACAAAGTAAGTAGATTCTAATTTAACTCGATGGAGACATTATATTTTTTAAGACTTTCAATCGTCTCTATTGAGCTATAATCAAAAATTTCTTCGTGTAAGTCTCTTTCTTTTTTCAAAGCAATTTGTTTGAGACAATTGCAAAAACGGCGTACTTCTTTTAGGTTCGAAATAATCAATCCGGGTACAAGAACGCTATTGCCTTCTTTGTCTTTGGCAACCATTGTAAAATAAGAAGAGTTACAATGTTTTACCACTCCCGTTTGAATATTCTCGGCTTCTACTCGAATACCAATAATCATTGAACTTTTACCAACATAATTAACACTTGCTTTCATCGTAACCAGTTCGCCTACTACGATTGGTTTTAAGAAATTGACCGTATCAACTGAGGCAGTTACACAGTAATTTCCTGAGAATTTGGAGGCGCAAGCAAAAGCAATTTGATCCAATAAAGACAATATATAACCTCCGTGAATTTTACCACTAAAATTAGTGTGAGAAGGGAGCATTAACTCTGAAATACTAATATAAGATGAGGCTACAGTTTTAAAAGTGTTGTCCATGACTTACTGTTCTAATTGGTTTTCATCTTTGTCTGCTCTATTTAAGATGGTGTCTGGAAGTGCTTTTTTTGCTTTAGCTCCCATTTTCTTCAAGCGTTCTACACTACTGATTAGGTTTCCTTTACCTTCAACTAGTTTATTCATTGCGCCAGCATACTCCACTTTACTTTCGTCTATTTTTTTACCAATTTTAATTAAATCAGCAACAAACCCTTCAAATTTATCATACAAAGCTCCTGCTTGACGTGCAATTTCCAAAGCATTTTCTTGTTGCTTTTGATTGGTCCACATACTGTCAATAGTTCGTAAAGTAGCCAATAGAGTAGCAGGTGTTACAATCACAATATTTTTTTCAAAAGCTTTGTTGTATAACGTTGTGTCTTCGTTTAATGCCATAGCAAATGCCGGTTCGATAGGAATGAAAAGCAGCACAAAATCAGGACTTTCAATTTGGTACAAGTCTTGGTAATTTTTATTGCCCAGTTGTTCTACGTGGCGTTTGATAGAGTTAACGTGTTCTTTGAGGTAGTTGGATTTCAATTCTTCGTCTTCTTCATTGATGTATTTTTCGTAAGCAGTCAGGGATACTTTTGAATCCACAATCATTTTCTTACCATCGGGTAAATTAATCACTACGTCAGGAAAAATTCGATTGCCATCTTCAGTAGTAAATGCTTGTTGTACTTCGTATTCACGCCCTTTTTCTAAACCTGATTTTTCTAATACACGTTCCAAAACCAATTCGCCCCAATTCCCTTGCATTTTGCTATCGCCTTTTAACGCTTTGGTCAGGTTAATAGTTTCCTTGCTCATTTGAAGATTCATATCTCGCAAACCTAGTATTTGTTCACGTAAAGCCGCATGGTAATCAATACTTTCTTTATGGGTATCTTCGACTTTCTTTTCGAATAATTGAATTTTATCTTGCAAAGGTGTCAAGATATTTTGCATGTTTTCTTTATTCTGCTCCGTAAATTTATTGGATTTTTCATCCAAAATTTTGTTGGCTAAATTTTCGAATTCTTTGGTAAATTTCTCTTGAAGCTGTTCTACTTCTTGTTTTTGTTCTTTGTTTCGCTCCCAAAGATTTTCAAAATCAACTTCTTTTTTGGATAATTGAATGGCTAGACTGTCTTTTTCGTTCCGAATGATTTCTTTCTCATTTCTTTCTTGCTGTAACGATTCTATTAAATTTTGGGTTTGGGCTTGACCCGCTATAACCTTTTCTTCCAAACTAATTTTTTCGGATTGCATTTTGGCAGAAAAAATAAGTTTGCCAATGTAAATACCAATGGCTAATGCTACAATAAAAGCAAATAAAATAGAAAGAGTAGTGGTCATGAATTTCTTTATTTTGGTCGATAGTAAAAGTATGAAATTCTACTGTGATTATAAATAAAAAATACTACATGAGTAGTACGATTATGTATTTATCCTGTGTATTTATTTTGGCAGTTTTAACATCCAAGCTTGCTGTTGTTCTGAAGTCATAAAAGTCCAGGCTACAAATCGACTCGTTTTTTGGCCTTGAGCCATATCTACGGTCTTGGTTTCGGCTGCATTTACTTTATTTAATGTTTTGTAAATGGTAGAAAGATGTTCCTTTTTTGAAACTAAAGTAGTAAACCACAAACAGTTTAAAGGATATTTGACACTTTCGTAAATCATTTGCGTGATAAAGCGTAATTCGCCACCATCACACCATAATTCGCCATTTTGTCCACCAAAGTTTAAGACGGCTTTTTTAGTTTTCTGCTGTTTAAGATTGGATATTTTTCGAAGCGTTCCTTTGTTTGCTTCTTCTTCTGATTTATGGAAGGGTGGATTGCAAATGGTAAAAGCAAATCGGTCTTCGGGAGTGATGATATTTTTGAAAATAAATCGAGGTTCGGTTTGTAATTGCAAGCTAATTACATCTATTAAATGCGAATTGTTTTGAATTATTTTTCTGCAATTTTGAATTGCATTTTCATCAATATCAGTCCCAACAAAAGTCCAGTCATAAGAACTATTTCCTATAATCGGATAAATACAATTGGCACCAATACCAATATCTAAACCTTGAATGGTTTGTCCTTTTGGAATAATTCCATTATTGCTTAAAGTCAACAAATCAGCTATATAATGAATATAATCAGCTCGTCCCGGAATAGGCGGACAGAGGTAGTTTTTTGGGATATCCCAATTTTGAATTCCAAAATGAAAGGCTAATAATGCTTTATTAAGTGTTTTTACCGCATCGGGATTAGCAAAATCAATAGTTTGAATATGGTGTTTATTTACAAAAACAAAAGATTGGAGCTCAGGACAAACGAGCGTTAATTTTTCAAAATCATAGCCTGAATTGTCTAGGTTTCGAGGATGTAAATTTGGTTTATTGACCGCGATTTGTTCTTGTTTTTTTTTCATTTCGGTGCAAAGATAGACAATCTGCGTTTGGAATCGTCTAGTCAAAACATTCCATCATCAATAAATCCCCTTCGGCATGGTCAATGCTTACAATTCCGTCTTCAGTCACATGATTACTACTTCCAGTTCGATAACCGATTGTAAGGTTGTCATCCTGAAGCGGATAAAATAAATTAGTAGAATGAATTCCAGATACATGCCCTATAGGAATTAAAGAAATAGAAGTGTTTGCAGGATACCATTTTTGGAACTTTTTGGGCAATAAAAATATTTTAGAATGGTCGTCTAAAATGACAATTTTCAATAAATCACGATATTGTGTGATAGTAGTAATATTGGTAATCGTGTGATCGGCTCTTTTGCCAGTAGCCCAAACTACATTTACTGCTGGAATGTTCCTTGAGATTAAGTAATCAAAAGCTTTTTCTAAATCAGTTTTATTTTGATCAGGGGTATAAATGATTTCAATTGGGAATTGTTCTTTTTGGTACTTTTCAGGGTCAAAATTACGATCAAAATCACCTAATAACACATCTACTTTAATATCTAATTTCATTACGCGTTCCATTGCTGAATCAAGAACAACGACTAGTGGTGACCATTCTAATAATTGTCCTAATAATTCAGGCTGGCAAGCTGCTCCATTGGCAATAATTAAAGCTGGTTCTTGGTCGTCTCTTACGATATGATGTGAAGACATTTTGATTGTTTTTTCTAGAGTAAAAGTAACAAATTAATCGATTTGAATTAATTTAGAATAACTATTGAAGGTTTTTATTTAGCTAATTCAAATTGAGCAATTACAATATCATCATTTAAAAGTATAAATTTTGTAGCATCAACCATCACAATTTTACTTTTGTTTGATAATACAGATAATAAAGCTTCTTCAAATTTCATGGTTTCAAAACAATACATTTTTGTAGTACTAATTTTTGAAAATGAAATCATAGTATCATTAATTTCAAATTCGCCAAAAATTTGATTGCAACCTGCTTTTGCATGAAATTGTTTCGATGATGAGTCAAGTGTTAAAAAATAATCTGTTGAATCGCCTTCAATTTTTTCTAAATTAATCAAATTTATTTTCCAATTTTTATCCGTGATAGACGAAGTTGAAGTACTATTTATTATTAATGCATCTGCTTTACTATTTTGTATTAAAACGGGTTCACATGATGTTAAAATAATAATTAAAAAAAATACAAATGGAGTAGCCTTTAGTGTTATTGGGTTAAGATTTAGGGTTGATAATTTCAATTCAAATTTAAATAAAATTAATAGTCGAAAATTATTTTACAATATAATTAACAGAATCATATTCACTTAATGAAAAATAACCTAATGGGAAATTCTCGGGTTGATTGGTGTTAATTATATTACCTCTTACTGTAGCGGGTGGTGATTGAAATGGGCCTCCGCCACCGTTTCCTGCTATACTTACTAAAACTGACATATAATTAAAATAGGTTCTAGAAATACCATAGTGATTGATTTCTACTTTATCACCGGATTTAATTTTATCATTTTGGGAAATACTGAAGAATTCATTGCCATTAAAAAAAACATCTTCATCAGTGTAAAAGTTAGAAGTTACTTGAGTCGAATATGTATAGCGATAGAGGTAATAATTCTTTGTTACAGATGGATCAATGTAATGGGCTTTAAGTTCGATGTTATTGCCACCAAACCCACCATTGTTGTTTTGCTCTACTTTTGTGATTTCGGCTACTGGCTGCATTACTTCTTGTGCGCTATAGGTATTTCCATTATAACGTATTGACAAACGGTAGGTTTCACCAATTACTGGGATGAAATCAGTACATTTATATTCTCCTGTATTAGGCACTTCAACAAAATTGAAGTTTTGGTTAGCACTATTTTGGACAACAACAATTGCACCTTTTGCACTAATTGGAGTGGCGCTATAAAAGTCGGTTGTAGTACTAAGTTTTATTTTTTGAGTATTTCCTAGGCTCCCTTTTTTCCAAATTATCGCAGCCTCAATTACTAGTTTTGGTTCAGCAGTTTCAAGGTGTAACGGAATCACTTCTTCGCAACTAAAAAACAAGAAACTCAATACGAATACCGAAAAGAAATATATTTTTTTCATGATACTTAAAATTTGAAATTATAACTTACTGCAGGAACCATTCCGAAAATAGAGGTTTTAACTGCTTCATTATTTCCGGTGTCGCTATTTTGTCTGAAATTAATAGCTGCGGCATTTTTTCGATTATACAAATTGTAAATGCTAAAAACCCATTCACCCTTCCAGGTTCGAACACTGTTTTTTCTCGGTGTCAATGTAGCTGAGATGTCTAAATGGTGGTAAGTAGGCAAACGATTTTCATTTCGTAAACCATAACTAGGAATCGTAATTCCAAGATATTGGTATTGTCCATTTGGATAGGTTACTGGTTGTCCTGATTGTAATGTGAAGTTGGCGCCAAAAGACCATTTTTCATTTAACATATAGGAACTTGTTACCGCTAAATTGTGCAATTTATCATATGCTGAACTGTACCATTGACCATTATTTATTCCGGTTTCAATAGTTGTTCTACCAGGGGTTTGTTGCTCTGATCTTGAAAGGGTATACGAAATCCAACCATTAAGGCGGCCTTCATTTTTCTTTAACATGATTTCTAATCCGTAGGATCTCATTTGCCCATTCAAAATAACTTGCTCTAAAGCATTATTAGCAATCAAATCGGCTCCGTCGATATAATCAATTCGGTTTTGTACTTTTTTAAAATAGGTTTCAACTTCTAAAGAAAACATATCATTTTCAAAATTTGTAAAATAACCTAATGCTACTTGATCAGCTACTTGAGGTTTAATAAACGAATCGCTTGGTGTCCAGACATCTAAAGGTGTTGGGGAAGAGGTGTTTGAAACGAGTTGAAGGTATTGTACCATACGGTTGTAACTGGCTTTTACAGATTGTTTATCATTTAATTGGTAGGTCGCAGCAAAGCGTGGTTCAAGATAATTATAACGTTTCATTACGTTATTGTTACCATACGTGGTAGTACCAATTGGTGTTGCTTTTTCGTATATCTGTAACTCAGAATTAAATGTTACTGGGTTGTTATTTGAGTACACATTTAAATTGGATTGGCCCAAACGGTAAAATAAACTATAACGTAATCCATATGAAATAGCAATTTTCGAATTAATTTCTTGTTCGGCATTCATATAAAATGCTGGTTCAAATGCATATTTTTTGTCTAATTGCGAAAAGTTAATACCTGAATTGCTATTTGAAGGTTTTATAATTCCAGGATTGAAGTCGTAGTAAATTGCATTAACCCCATAGTTTAGTTTAAAACGATCTGAAATGTAATTTTTGAAATCGTATTTAATATTATAATTTTTAATTCCTGAATCCCATTTGAATCCTACAAAATCCAAGTCAAGCCCATAATAGTAATCAGAATATATTAAAGAAAGGTTTGAAAAAAGTTTATTTGAATACAAATGATTCCATCTTAAATTGAGAGTTGAATTACCATAAATATTAGTAAAACTATTAGCTAAGCTAAACACATCACGACCAAAGTAGCCCGATAAAAACAAACTATTATTTGTGTTGATTTTATAACTTAATTTAGTATTTAAATCATAAAAATAGGCAGCGTTATCTTTTTGATCTTCTGAAAGCTTTAAAAATAAATGCGCATAGGAACTTCGTCCTCCAATCAAAAATGAACCCTTATCTTTAACTAAGGGACCTTCAAGTAATAAACGGCTTGAAATTAAACCAATACCACCATTAGCGCTAAATTTTTTACTATTTCCGTCTTTTTGATAGATATCTAAAACAGAAGACGCTCTTCCTCCAAAACGTGCGGGAATTCCACCTTTGTATAATTTCAAATCTTTTATCGCATCGGGATTAAATACAGAGAAAAAACCAAATACGTGTGATGAATTAAAAATAGTAGCTTCGTCAAGTAGAATTAAATTTTGATCAGCTCCACCACCGCGAACATTAAATCCAGATGCACCCTCTCCAGCATTTGTAACTCCAGGAAGTAATAAAATGGATTTCAAAACATCAACTTCACCTAATACAACCGGCATTTTTTTGATAGCCGAAATGGAAAGTTTATTGACGCTCATTTCAGGTTTTCGAATATCAGTTTTTAATTTAGTATCAGTAATAATAACTTCCTTTAATGTATTTTCAGTAGTAATCAGCTTGAAATTTGTTTTTGTATTCTGTTGTAAAACAATTTTCTCTTCAAGTGAAGTGTAGCCCATATAACTGATTCGAATAGTATAAGTGCCTTTAGGTATCGTTAAAGAATAAAAACCATATTCATTAGTAGTTATGCCTGTTTTTAATTCAGGGATAAAGAGGTTAACACCAATTAAAGTTTCGTTGCTATTATTGTCGCTAATTGTTCCACTTAATGTGAATTTTTCTTGCGCAGTTGCCATGTAGCAAAATATAAATAGACAACAGATAAGGCTAATTTTTTTTGAAATCATAATCTGATTTTTTTCTTTAAAGTCCAATGCAAATTTCATCAAAAGTTATCATAATTAATGAAATGAAACGTTAAAATAAAAAAGGACAACTAAAATAGTTGCCCTTTTAAGGTATAAGTAATGAAAATGAATTATGCTATTCTGGCTACGATAGCATTGAATGTTTCACTTGGTCGCATTGCTTTATTAGTTAATTCAGGATTAGGTTGGTAATAACCTCCAATATTTTGAGGTTTTCCTTGCGCTCCAATTAATTCCGAATTGATTTTATCTTCATTTTCGATGAATGCTTTTGCAATAGGAGTAAAAGTTGCTTTTAGTTCAGCATCTTTATCTTGAGCAGCCAAAGCTTCTGCCCAGTACATAGTTAAGTAGAAATGAGAACCGCGATTGTCAATTTGACCAACTTTACGCGCTGGGGATTTATCATTTGCTAAGAATTTTTCAGTAGCAACATCTAAGGTTTCAGCTAAAACTAATGCCTTTGGATTATTTAGAGTTTGACTTAAATGTTCTAAAGATGCTCCTAAAGCTAAGAATTCGCCTAGAGAATCCCAACGTAAATAACTTTCATCAGTAAATTGTTCTACGTGTTTTGGAGCAGATCCACCAGCACCGGTTTCAAACAATCCACCTCCATTCATCAAAGGAACAATAGATAACATTTTAGCAGAAGTTCCCACTTCTAAAATAGGGAATAAATCGGTTAAATAATCACGTAAAACGTTTCCTGTAACTGAGATAGTGTCCAATCCTTTAATGATTCTTTCTAAAGTAGCTTTAGTAGCCGCAATTGGAGATAAGATTTGAATATCTAAACCATTGGTATCGTAATCTTTCAAGTATTTTTGAACTTTTAAAATCAATTCTCTATCGTGTGCTCTGTTTTCGTCTAACCAGAAAATAGCGGGAGTATTAGACAAGCGCGCTCTGTTTACGGCTAGTTTAACCCAGTCTTGAATTGGAGCATCTTTGGCTTGGCACATTCTAAAAATGTCTTTAGCTTCAACAGTTTGTTCCATTAAAACATTTCCGTTAGTATCTACTACACGAACCACTCCGTCTGCTTGAATTTGGAACGTTTTGTCATGAGATCGGAAGAGCACACGTCTGAACTCCAGTCACAGTTCCGTACCTCGTATGC
>CAYWFQ010000014.1:0-32180 GCA_964457505.1 uncultured Flavobacterium sp. | reverse complement strand
AAAAATGGATAAAAATAATAAAAAAAGTGAGGCTTTATTATATCATTCAAAACCCCAGCCAGGTAAGATACAAGTACTTCCAACTAAAAAATATGCTACTCAAAGAGACTTGTCTTTAGCTTATTCTCCGGGAGTTGCCGAGCCTTGTTTAGAAATTGCAAAAGACGTTAATGACGTTTATAAATATACTACAAAAGGAAATTTAGTTGCCGTAATCTCTAATGGTACTGCCGTTTTAGGTTTAGGCGATATTGGTCCAGAAGCTTCCAAACCAGTAATGGAAGGAAAAGGTTTGCTGTTCAAAATTTTTGCAGGAATTGATGTTTTTGATATCGAGGTGGATACTAAAAATGTAGAAGAATTTATTCAGACCGTTAAAAACATTGCGCCCACTTTTGGTGGGATTAATTTAGAGGATATCAAAGCGCCTGAGTCGTTCGAAATCGAGCGTCGTTTAGTCGATGAATTGAATATTCCTGTAATGCACGATGACCAACACGGAACGGCAATTATTTCTTCAGCTGCGCTTTTGAATGCGTTAGAACTAGCTGGAAAAAAAGCAGAGGATATGAAGATGGTTGTGTCGGGAGCAGGATCTGCCGCTTTGGCTTGTGCCGATTTATATATTTTACTTGGAGTTAAATTAGAAAATATTTTAATGTTCAATAGTAAAGGATTGTTGACCAAAGACAATCCTTCGTTATCACCTTTACAACAAAAATATGCTAAGGATACGCCTCAAATGACTTTGGCGGAAGCCTTAGTTGGCGCAGATATTTTTTTAGGTTTGTCTTCTGGAGATATTATGTCGCCAGAGATGTTATTGACAATGGCCGACAATCCTATTGTTTTTGCTATGGCCAATCCAGTGCCTGAAATTGATTATAACCTAGCGGTTGCTACTCGAAAAGATGTTATAATGGCAACGGGAAGATCTGATTTTCCTAATCAAGTAAATAATGTACTTGGATTCCCATACATTTTTAGAGGAGCATTAGATGTTCGTGCTACCAAAATTAACGAGGCGATGAAAATGGCAGCGGTTAGAGCTTTGGCAGCCTTGGCAAAAGAAAATGTTCCAGAGCAAGTAAACATTGCGTATGGTGTTACTAAATTGACTTTTGGTAGAGAATACATTATTCCTTCTCCATTCGATCCTAGATTAATTACTGTAGTTGCGCCAGCTGTCGCTAAAGCTGCTATGGATTCAGGAGTGGCATTAAATCCAATTACGGATTGGAACGAATATGAAGAAGCACTTCTTGAACGTCTAGGGAATGATAACAAAATGGTTCGTTTAATTACCAATAGAGCCAAAAGAGAGCCTAAACGCATTGTTTTTGCTGAAGCAGATCACCTGGATGTATTAAAAGCAGCTCAAATTGTTCATGAAGAAGGAATAGGATATCCAATTTTATTGGGACATAAAGACGTGATTTTAGAATTAAAAGCTGAAATTGGTTTTGATGCTGATGTTGTAATTATTGATCCTAAGGTTTGCGAAGAGGAAGAACGTAGAAATCGTTTTGCATCTTCTTATTGGAAAACTAGACAAAGAAGAGGAATTTCGTTGCTAGACGCACAAAAATTGATGCGCGAAAGAAATTATTTTGCTGCAATGATGGTGAATGAAGGTGAGGCTGATGCGTTAGTTTCGGGTCATTCAAGAAGTTATCCCTCAGTGGTAAAACCAATGTTGCAATTGATTGAAAAAGCGCCTGGGGCTTCTATTGTAGCTACTACCAATATGATGTTAACGGCTCGTGGTCCAATGTTTTTATCGGACACTGCAATTAACATAAATCCATCAGCTGATGATTTAGCTAAAATTGCAATTATGACAGCTAAAACTGCGAAAATGTTTGGTATTGAGCCGGTTATAGCAATGGTGTCTTTCTCTAATTTTGGATCTTCTACTAACGAAGGTGCGGCTAAGGTAAGAGATGCGGTAGCGTACTTACACAAAAATCATCCTGATTTGATTGTAGATGGAGAGATTCAAGCTGATTTTGCTTTAAATCAAGAAATGTTGGAGAAAAAATTCCCGTTTTCTAAATTGGCAGGTAAAAAAGTAAATACATTAATTTTTCCCAATTTAGAGTCGGCGAATATCACTTATAAATTATTGAAAGAGTTGAATAATGTCGAGTCAATAGGTCCAATTATGTTGGGTATGGGCAAACCAGTTCATATATTTCAATTAGGCGCTAGTGTTGAAGAAATGGTCAATATGGCTGCTATTGCAGTTATTGACGCACAAGAAAAAGAAAAAAATAATTAGAAATACGATAATAGTTTATCCCCCACATAATTATGATAGCACATATTCAAGGAAAATTAGTAGAAAAAACTCCCACCGAAGTCGTAATTGATTGTGGGGGTGTTGGGTACTTTATTAATATTTCGTTACATACGTATTCTTTGCTTCCTAATTCAGATCAAATTAAATTGTTTACCTATCTTCAAATAAAAGAAGATTCTCATTCTTTGTTTGGTTTTATCGAAAAATCAGAGCGAGAAATTTTTAAAATGCTTTTATCTGTCTCAGGTATTGGTGCAAGTATTGCAAGGACTATGTTATCTTCTTTAGAGCCTAAACAAATTATTCAAGCGATTGCTTCGGGAGATGTAGGGACTGTCCAATCTATAAAAGGAATCGGAAATAAAACAGCTCAAAGAGTCATATTGGATTTAAAAGATAAAGTAATTAAATTGTATGATTTAGACGAAGTTTCAATGGTACAGAACAATACAAACCGAGATGAAGCGTTATCTGCTTTGGAGGTTTTAGGTTTTGTTAGAAAAACCTCTGAAAAGGTGGTCGAAAAAATAATCAAAGAAGATCCAGATGCCTCTGTAGAATCGATTATTAAAAAAGCATTAAAAAGTTTGTAATTACATAAAGATACATTGAATTTTATGAATAAAATTTGTCAGCTATTGCTAATTTTATTTTCTACTTATGTAGTTCAAGCACAAGTTACTCCTGCTGCTCAAGACACTATTCCAAAAGGTTTTTCGGTTGGTAAAATCGATATTAAAAATCCTAAAAGTGTTCTTTCGGGATATACTTATGACCCAGTAACTAATCGCTATGTCTACACCAATACGGTTGATGGGTTTACCATAGATTACCCTATAATTTTGACTCCGAAAGAATACGAAAATTTACTTTTGAAAGAATCAATGCGTGATTATTTCAGAAAAAAATCGGATGCAGTTGATGGAAAAAAACAAGGCGCTGAAGAAGCAAAGAAAGATTTATTGCCAAGGTATTACATAAAATCAGGCTTATTCGAAACACTTTTTGGAGGCAATACTATTGATGTAAAACCAACGGGATCGGTAGAAATGGATTTAGGGATGCGATACACTAAGCAAGACAATCCTTCTTTTTCCCCAAGAAATAGATCAACTACTACTTTTGATTTTAATCAGCGAATTAGTTTGGGATTATCAGGAAAAGTTGGAAAGTTGTTGACTGTCAATGCAAATTATGATACCCAATCTACTTTCTCTTTTCAAAATCTAATCAAAATTGCTTACGATCCAAAATACAGTGCTAGCGAAGACGCAATCATTCAAGATATTGAAGTAGGTAATGTAAGTATGCCTTTGAATAGTACCCTTATTCGTGGTGCACAGAGTTTATTTGGGGTAAAAACAAAACTGCAATTTGGGAAAACGTCTATTACGGGAGTGTTTTCTGAACAAAAATCTCAGACTAAAAGTCTTGTAGCTGAAGGGGGAGGAACGGTTCAAAATTTCGATATTTTTGCATTAGATTATGATAATGATCGCCATTTTTTCTTATCACAATACTTTAGAAGTAAGTATGATACAGCTCTAAAAAATTATCCATTTATAGATAGTAGAGTTCAAATTACAAGGTTAGAGGTATGGGTTACCAATAGACAAAACCGAATTACCACTACTAATAATAATATTAGAAATATTATTGCACTTCAAGATTTAGGAGAGAGTCAATTATCAGGTTTATCAGATGATGAAGTTGTTGTTAAAAATCCAACTGCTGGAATGTTTAATCAACCATCAAATTCTCCTACAGATAATAAAAATAATGATTATGATCCAGATTTAATCAAAACTGGTAATGGATTATTAAATTCTAATATTCGTGAAATGGCAACTGCCAAAGCGGGTTTTAATTCAACTGTAAGTGAAGGGCAAGATTATTCAAAATTAGAAAATGCTAGAAAGTTGAATCCCAATGAATATACTTTTCATCCCCAATTAGGTTATATTTCTCTTCAACAAAAATTATCAAATGATGAGGTATTGGCTGTAGCTTATCAATATACAATTGGTGATCAAGTGTATCAAGTTGGTGAATTTGGAAATGATGGAATTGATGCAACAGTAGTTACTGGAAGTACGCCAGCAACCCAAGCTGTGATTACTCAAAGTTTGATTCTTAAGATGCTGAAAAGTAATCTGACTAATGTGACAAATCCTGTTTGGAATTTGATGATGAAAAATATTTATCAAGTACCTGGAGGCTATCAATTGAAAAAAGAAGATTTTAGATTTAACATATTATATACCGATCCGTCTCCGCTAAATTATATTACACCTGTATCGGGAACACCTTTTCCTATTAATCCAATTCCTGAAAACAGGCTTGCCGAAACCCCATTGTTAAAAGTTTTCAACTTAGATAAATTGAATTATAATAATGACCCACAAGTTGGAGGGGATGGTTTTTTTGATTTTATGCCCGGATTAACAATTGATGCTCAAAATGGTCGAATTATATTCACTGTAAAAGAACCATTTGGAGAATTATTATTTTCAAAATTAAAAAATACGGGTTCGGCTGAATCCTATAACAGTGTTGATTCCTACAATCCTAACCAAAAGAAATATGTTTTTAGGAATATGTATCGAAATACTCAGTCGGCAGCGTTACAGGATAGTGATAAAAATAAATTTTTATTACGTGGAAAATACAAATCATCCACTGGTGATGGAATTCCAATTGGGGCATTCAATGTTCCGCAAGGTTCAGTAAAAGTATCTGCTGCAGGAAGGATATTGGTCGAGGGTGTTGACTATAGTGTAAATTATCAATTAGGTAGAGTTCAAATTTTAGATCCATCACTTCAAGCATCTAATACACCAATTGAAGTTTCTCTTGAAAATAATTCAATCTTTGGTCAGCAAACGAGACGTTTTATGGGAGTAAATGTTGAGCATAAAGTGTCAGATAAGTTTCTTGTAGGGGCGACATTTTTAAAAATGACAGAAAGACCTTTTACTCAAAAGTCAAGCTTTGGCCAAGAATCTGTGAATAATAGTATTTTTGGAGTAAATACTGCATTTTCAACTGAGCTGCCTTTTTTAACTCGTTTAGCCAATAAACTTCCAAATATTGATACTGATGTAACTTCTAATCTTTCAGTAAAAGGAGAAATCGCTTTCTTAAAACCAGATACTCCAAAAGCAGATCAATTTCAAGGAGAATCAACCATTTATGTGGATGATTTTGAAGGATCACAATCAACTATCGATATGCGTTCTCCATTAGCATGGAGTTTAGCTTCTACACCTCTTAACGATAATGAAAGTAAGTATAATTTTAATGAAAGTGCTAATGATTTAACCTACGGTTTCAAAAGGGCTAAATTAGCCTGGTATTCAGTAGATCCTATTTTTTATACCCAAAAACCAACCGGAATTTCTAATGCTGACCTTTCATTGAATTCTACTAGAAGGATTTTTAGTCAAGAATTGTATCCATTAACTGATATTGCTCAAGGGCAAACACAAGTAATTAATACTCTGGATTTAAGTTATTATCCTTCAGAACGAGGACCTTATAACAATAATTCCTCTGTAGGTTCTAATCCGAAAGAAAATTTTGGAGGAATTATGCGGGCTATTAACTCTACTAATTTTGAGCAGGGAAATGTCGAGTATATTCAATTTTGGGTTTTAGATCCTTATGTTGGTAATGGTGCTTCAGTACCATCTAATTCAGGAAAATTATATTTCAATTTAGGTGAAATATCTGAAGACGTGCTTAAAGATGGTAGAAAACAATATGAAAATGGATTAGGTCCAGAGCAAATTGTTGCAAATCCAAGACCACTATGGGGGAATGTGCCAGCATCCCAATCTTTGATCTACACATTTGATTCTAATCCAGTTAATAGAACTAATCAAGATATTGGTCTTGATGGTCTTAAGAATGATGAAGAAGCGGCTACTTATTCCAATTTCGCAACTGAAACCGATCCTGCTGCAGATGACTACAATTATTATTTGAATGCCTCAGGCGATGTGTTAGAACGATATAAAAATTATAATGGAACCGATGGGAATTCAGCAGTTTCTATAGATACACCAAATAGAGGATCAACTACTTTTCCGGATGTTGAAGATATTAATCGAGACAATACTATGAACACTATTAATGCGTATTATGAATACAGTATTGATATGAAACCAGCAATGAATGTAGGACAAAATTACGTGACAGATATCCGTAATACACAAGTAGAATTACCCGACGGAACTACAACAGAGGCACGTTGGATTCAGTTCAAAATACCAGTGTCTCAACCTCAAAATACCATTGGAACTATTACTGATTTTCGTTCTATTCGATTTATGAGATTATTTATGACTGGTTTTGCAAATCCTATCACAGTTCGGTTTGGAGCATTAGAATTAGTTCGTGGTGAATGGAGACGTTATTCAAGTACATTAGATGCAAAAGATACCAATATTGATGATGATAGAACGGAATTAGATGTATTATCAGTGAATTTGCAACAGAATAATGAAAGATGTCCTATTAATTACATTACACCTCCAGGAGTTGTTCGTGAGCAACTATTCAATAATAATACAGTAATTAATCAGGATGAACAATCCTTATCACTTCGCGTTGGAGGAGATGGATTGGAAATTGGAGATTCAAGAGGTGTTTTTAAAAATGTAAGTGTTGACATGCGTCAATTTAATAAATTGAAAATGTTTATTCATGCAGAATCATTACCTAATGAAATTGCCATTAGAGATAATCAAATGATTGGATTTATTCGAATTGGAAATGATTTTACACAAAATTTTTATCAAATAGAAATCCCATTAAAAGTCACTTTGCCCTCTTCTACTAATAATTCAAATTGTACTCCATTGAGTCCAGAAGTGGTTTGGCCAGAAGAAAATCAAATTGATTTAGCCCTTGAATTGTTGACGCAATTAAAAATAAAAGCCATGGGGATTGATCCAACGACACTTCCACAGGATGGGATATATTATCAAAATGAGGATGAGTTGGATCCGAAATTGGCCAATAAACCGAATAAATTACGTCTCGGGATCAAAGGAAATCCAAATTTTGGATTGGTAAGAACTTTGATGGTAGGGGTAAAAAGTAACGAAGATATTCGACGAATTAAAGGGGAGGTTTGGTTTAATGAATTGCGTTTAGCTGATATGGATAATAAAGGCGGTATGGCAGCAATATTGAATGTAGATTCTAATATGGCGGATTTACTTACGGTTTCAGCCTCTGGTAAGAAAACTACTATTGGTTTTGGAACATTAGAACAAGGGCCAAATGAAAGAAGTCGTGAAAATATTCAGCAATATAATATTGTAACTAATATCAATTTAGGAAAATTGCTACCCAAAAAATGGGGGGTAAATTTACCTTTTAATTATGGTGTAGGAGAGGAAATAATTACACCTGAATACGATCCTTTTAATCAAGATATTCGTCTAAATCAATTATTAGAATATACCACTGATGCTGAAAGAAAGGCTAATATTCGTAATCGTGCCATTGATTACACAAAACGTACTAGTATTAACTTTATCGGAGTTCGTAAAGAGAAAAATCCACAAAGTAAATCCCATTTATATGATCCTGAAAATTTCACGTTTTCACAATCAATTAATGAAGTACAGCGTCATGATTTTGAAATTGAAGACTATTCTGATCAACAAGTAACTACTTCAGTTGATTTTGCGTATAGTTTTAATTCCAAACCTTTGGAGCCATTTAATAAAGTGGGTTTTATGAAGAAAAGTAATTATTGGAAATTACTTCAAGACTTTAATTTTAACTTTTTACCAGCAAGTATATCTTTCAATTCAGATATTGTAAGGCAATATAACCGACAACAATTTAGACAAGTAGATGGAGTAGAAGGGATAGGTTTAGATGCGTTGTTTAGAAGAAATTACGCGTTTAATTATCAGTATGGATTTAATTATAATCTTACAAAAGCGCTAAAAATAAATTACTCCGCGTCTTCTGGTAATATTGTAAAAAGCTACTTAAATCCTGATAATACTTCCAAAGACGAATTAACAGTTTGGGATGATTATTGGAATATTGGAACTCCTAATCAGCACCAACAACAACTGGTAGTTAATTACGAATTACCAATTAATAAAATTCCTATTTTTAGTTTTATTAAGGCTAACTATTCCTATACGGCAGATTATAGTTGGCAACGTGCTTCTGAAGCTTTGTCTCAAATTGAAATTGATGGTGCATCCTACAATTTAGGTAATACTATTCAAAATGCCAATTCAACTAATTTCAATACAACTTTCAATATGGATAATTTGTATCGCTATTTAGGCTTAACTAAATCAAAAGCGCAAACAAATTCAAGACCTAAACCTGTTGTCGCTCCAAAACCAGGAGAGAAAATAGTGAAATCAAATACCTCTCTAAAACCATCCAATCCATTTGTGGATGGATTAATTGGAATTTTGACAAGTGTCAAAAATATTCAAATGAATTATACCCAAAATACTGGTACAGTTTTGCCAGGCTATACTCCAGGAATTGGTTTTTTTGGTTCTTCAAAACCTACATTAGGATTTATTTTTGGCAGTCAAGATGATATACGATATGAAGCTGCTAAGCAAGGCTGGTTGACTAATTATCCAGATTTTAATCAAAATTTTACCCAAGTAAAAAATACAATTTTTAAAGCGACAGCTAATTTAGACGTACTTCCAGATTTAAAAATCGATTTGAGTTTAGACCGCTCTTATTCAGAAAATTTTTCAGAACAATACGATGTTACCAATGGAACCTATAACGCAAGATCTCCTTATAATTCTGGAATATTTTCTATATCAACGATGCTTATTTCAACCTCTTTTGCAAAAAGTGATGCTGTATCTTCAATTGCTTTTGATGATTTTAGAACAAATAGATTAGTGGTAGCTAATCGTTTGGCAATAGCTCGCGGAATTGATATTGGAAATCCAGCCAATATAGATGCTGATGGGTTTCCCTTAGGTTATGGCAAAAACAATCAAGCGGTATTGTTGCCTGCTTTTCTTGCGGCTTACTCTGGCGCAAACGCTAATGACGCTTCCTTAGGAATCTTTAAAAGTATACCATTGCCAAATTGGACTTTACGATATAATGGATTTATGAGATATGATTTTTTCAAGAAAAATTTCAAGCGTGTTTCATTACAACACAATTATAGAGCTTCTTATACAATTAACGCTTTTAGATCTAATTTTGAATACGATAAAGATCCAAATGGTGTAGATAAAAACGGTAATTTTTATAACCCAACCATTATGTCTAATATCAACTTGGTAGAGCAATTTAGCCCTTTAGTTCGAATGGATTTTGAATTAAAAAACTCGTTAAAAGTGCTTACAGAAATTAAAAAAGACAGAGCTTTGTCTATGAGTTTCGATAATAATCTTTTGACTGAAGTTAAAGGAATAGAATATGTAATTGGTTTAGGATATCGATTTAAAGATGTTATTTTTTCATCACGGCTAGCGGATAACCCAACAGGGATTATTAAAAGTGATATTAATATAAAAGCAGATGTTTCTTTGAGAGACAATCAAACTATAGTTAGGTATTTGGATTACAATAAAAATCAATTGGCAGCAGGACAAAATATATGGTCTTTGAAAATAACAGCAGATTATTCCTTAAGTAAAAATTTAACCGCAATTTTTTATTATGATCATTCTTTTTCAAAAGCTGTAATATCTACTACCTTTCCTTTAACAAATATTCGCTCAGGATTTACATTACGTTACAATTTTGGAAATTAATTTTTAATTCTAATTCAAATTTCGAACGAAGATGTTACCTTTGTATTATTAAATAAAAAATAATAATTTATAAATATCATGAACATACCTGCAAATTTAAAATACACTAAAGATCACGAATGGGTAAGCATTGAAGGCCATATCGCTACTGTTGGAATCACAGATTTTGCTCAAAAAGAATTGGGTGATATTGTTTACGTTGAAGTTGAAACCTTAGACCAAACACTTGAAAAAGATGAGGTTTTTGGAACCGTTGAAGCAGTAAAAACAGTTTCTGATTTGTTTTTGCCTTTATCTGGTGAAATTATTGAATTCAATGAAGCATTAGAAAGCACGCCAGAAAGTGTAAATTCAGATGCCTATGGAGCGGGTTGGATGATTAAAGTAAAAGTGTCTGATTTAGGAGAAGTTGATTCATTACTTTCAAGTGATGCATACAAAGAACTAATTGGTGCTTAAAAATTTATTTTTTTGGATTGCCTTCTGTTGGACTTTAGTTGTAGCTTATTTTTGTTTGGTGCCATCTTCAGATATTCCATCGGTTAGTATTCCTAATTTAGATAAGTTAGCACACGCTTTTTTTCATTTTGTTTTTACAATTCTTTGGTTTTTGTTTTTTAAAAAACAAGTAAAAAAGAAAAATCAAATTAAGCTTTTAGTAGCCGCCGTATTTTTTTCTTTGTTTTTCGGAATTGGAATAGAACTACTTCAGGCTAGACTGACTACAACAAGGAATGGAGATTTTTTCGATGTTATTGCGAATTTTTCAGGTGCTGTAATTGCTTTTTGTTTTGTGCTTTTTTTCAAAAAAATAAAAAAACAAGCTGTGTAGAAAACACGAATTATAATCCCACTTCGGTGGGATTTTTATATGTTGATCATCCATGAAATTACAGACTACTTCAATTGTTTCTTTTGCGTTATTCTTGGTTACTTTGGCGGTCAATATTTCCATGCCACTTTTTAGACCTTATGCTGAAATGGCAGGATTGAATAACGGTCAGACAGCTTTAGTTTTGGCAACTTATATAGTAGGAATGTTGCCTTGTTATATTTTTTTAGGAGGAGTTTCAGATCGTATAGGAAGGAAACCCGTGTTGCTTTTAAGTTTGTTCCTTGCACTTGCATCAAATCTTACCATTACACTTTTTCCAAACGTTTTTGCATTAATTTTTGCTCGATTCTTTCAAGGCGTAGCTTTAGCATTGAGTATGGGGACAGGGACTGCTTTTATAGCGGAATTAGTTTCGTCAGATTCACATGCTGCAGTTAAGGCAGCCAATGCTACTTCAATGGCAACTGCTATTGGATTTAGCGGGGGCGCTTTTATGACTAGCATTGCTTTACTAATCCATTTTACGTACTTGCCTAATACTTATTTTATTGCTATTGCAATTACGATTATTGGAATCGTATTAGCTTTTTCGCTGCCTAAACTTCCACCTATTGGAGGTAATTTAGTTCGGCTGCCGTATTTTCCCAAAGGATCTATATTAGTTAATATATCCATAGCCATTTGTTGGGCTACAACGGGAGTAGTTATTGCAATCATACCAACACAATTAGCAACCTATCATTTAACAGCATATGCAGGATTTTGTTTGGTACTCATTAATTGGACTGGGGGATTTATGCAGCCTTTTATTCGAAAAAGATTTAAGCCAAAGACTAGTCTTAAGTTGGGATTTGTTATAATACCTTTTGGTTTTGGTTTAGTGATTTTAGGTTCTTATCTAGGAGTTTTGCCGGTTGTATTATTGGGTACAGCATTTATTGGTTCCGCTGCCTATGGTTTTAGTTATCAAGGAGGACTGGCTATAATTGCTGATTTGGGAGGAGATCAAAAAGCAAGGGCAGTTTCAGGATATATGTTTTTCGGGTATGTTGGGTTTGGTATTCCTGCAATATTATTAGGGTTTTTAGCAGATTCAATAGGAATTATTGCTTCACTACTAGTTTTTGAATTGCTAATAGTAGTGTTAAGTTTGTATTTGTACTTAAGGTTTGATAGGAAAACAAGTCGTTAGTCAAAGGTTATTTATTTATTAAAAAATCAGTTTTCTGTTTCTACATTCTATAATCTTATTTGTATCTTCGCGCCAGATTTATACCATACACATTGAGTACTTTTTCTCTTAAATCCATTTATGTCGATTTCAAAGCAATCACCAAGGCTGGATTAGCCATTAGCGTGGTGTTTTCGTCTATAGCTGGTTTTGTCCTTGGCGAAGCAGATTTTGCTACTTTTAATTGGATTGTATTGTTGAAATTGGCAATTGGAGGTTATTGTATGGTGGGTGCTTCTAATGCTTTTAATCAAGTAATTGAAAAGGATTTAGATGCCTTGATGGACCGTACCAAAAATCGTCCAATACCTTCAGGACGAATGCAATCTAACATTGCATTGGCTATTGCGAGTTTGCTAACGGTTATTGGAATTTTCTTGTTGTATACCATCAATCCTAAAACAGCTATGTTTGGGGCGATTTCCATTTTTTTATATACCAGCGTTTATACGCCATTAAAAACTGTAACCTCATTGTCGGTTTTTGTTGGCGCTTTTCCGGGTGCAATTCCGTTTATGTTGGGTTGGGTAGCTGCAACCGGTAATTTTGGTATTGAAGCAGGAACCTTATTTTTGATTCAGTTTTTTTGGCAGTTTCCTCATTTCTGGGCAATTGGGTGGTTCTTATATGAAGACTACGAAAAGGCTGGATTTTTTATGTTGCCAACAGGAAAAAAAGATAATGGAACAGCATTACAAATTATATTATATACAGTGTGGTTGATAATTGCTTCGCTTTTACCTGTTTTGGGTTATACAGGACAATTATATATTACACCAATTGCTGCGGTTCTAGTATTTTTGCTAGGTGTTTGGATGTTATTTTTTGCGGTACGATTATACCAATTGAGAACAGCTAAAGCCGCAAGAACATTAATGTTAGTGAGTGTTTCGTATATTACTTTATTGCAATTAGTTTATATATTTGATAAATTTTTAAGATAGATATGGAAATGACAATGATTCAAGACGTAGAAAGAGCTAAAAAATCAAGATCAGCTAAATTGATTTTATTGTTTGCAATGGTGAGCATGACAATGATGTTTGCAGGTATTACCAGTGCGTTCGTAGTAAGTAAATCCAGAGCTGATTGGTTGAAAGATTTTCAATTGCCATCTGCTTTTTATATGAGTACGATTGCAATTTTAGGTTGTAGTTTGACTTTTCATTTGGCTAAAAAAGCAATTCAAAAAGACGAACAGTCAAAAACAACGGCATTTCTTTTAACTACTTTAGGATTAGGAATTGTATTTGTTATTTTACAATTTGTTGGGTTTGGACAAATCGTTTCACAAGGGTATTATTTTACAGGACAAGCGAGTTCAATTACAACAACATTCTTATATATTGTTACAGTTATGCACTTGTTGCACTTAGCTGGAGGGATAATTTCGCTTTTAATTATAATTTATAATCATTTTAAACAAAAATACAATTCAACACAAACTCTTGGAATTGAACTAGGTGCGATGTATTGGCACTTTCTTGACATTCTTTGGGTTTATTTATTTTTATTTTTATTTTTCTTTAAATAAGAAAAAAACGTAAATTTGGGAACTTTTTAACGAATAACTTTTTATGGGAGCTACAGTTACTACTGCAAATAGTGAAGAAAAAACTTGGGGAGGCGGAAATGAGCCAATGGGAGCAAGTTATGGTAAATTAATGATGTGGTTTTTTATCGTATCAGATGCCTTAACATTCTCTGGATTTTTAGCAGCTTATGGTTTTTCTAGATTTAAATTTATAGAAACTTGGCCTTTGGCTGACGAAGTGTTTACACACTTTCCGTTTTTACATGGGGTATCTGCTCCAATGTATTATGTTGCATTGATGACATTTATTTTGATTTTCTCATCTGTAACTATGGTTTTGGCTGTAGATGCGGGTCATCAATTAAATAAAAAGAAAGTTACCATTTATATGTTTTTGACTATTATTGGAGGTTTAATCTTCGTTGGGTCGCAAGCTTGGGAATGGAAAAATTTCATCAAAGGGGAATACGGTGCTATTGAAACAAAAGGAGGTAGCTTACTTCAGTTTGTTGATAAAGATGGTCACAGAGTTGCTCTTGCTGATTTTGCTGCTACTTTGCCTGAAGAAAGAGAACAATTGACAAGAAATAAAGCTAAATGGTTTATGAGTGAGCCAACTTTACCATCTTATTCTGTTGCTGAAGTTCAAGCAGGTTTTGAAGCACATCCTGATTTATTGATTAGAACAGAAACAATTACTGAGAAAAAACAAAAAACGGTTTTATCAAGAGAAGAGTCTATTGCAAGATTGAAAGATGCAGCAGTAGTTGTTGAAGGAGCTAATCTTATTAGAAATGAATACGGTAATAAATTATTTGCTGATTTCTTTTTCTTTATTACAGGATTTCACGGGTTTCACGTTTTTTCTGGAGTTGTAATTAACATTATAATCTTTTTCAATGTTCTTTTAGGAACATATGAAAAAAGAAAAAGTTATGAAATGGTTGAGAAAGTAGGTTTATATTGGCACTTTGTAGATTTAGTTTGGGTGTTTGTATTTACAGTATTCTATCTTGTTTAATTTTCAAAAAAAGTAATTATCATGTCACACGATCACGTATCAAATACTAGTAGAATCTGGAAAGTTTTCGGAATTTTATCTGCGGTAACAATTATAGAGGTAATTTTAGGTATTATTAAACCTGAGTCACTTCATATGACCAATTTATTGGGAATGAATTTATTGAACTGGATATTTTATGCACTAACAATATTTAAGGCATATTATATTGTATGGGCTTTTATGCACATCGAAGGAGAAAAAAGTTCATTAAGAAATGCAGTTGTTTTTCCAGTTGTGTTTTTAGTATTGTATATTCTTTTTATTTTATTGACTGAAGGGGATTATATTTATGGGGTTTTTAAAGATTCTACAATTAAATGGAATTTTTAACACGATATTAATTCAAAAAAAAGGTACGCATTGCGTGCCTTTTTTTATTTTTGTACACGATTAATTTCTAATAGTAGTTATGAAAAAAAATATAGTTCTTTTTGTTCTTTTTGTTTTACCAATTGTAGCCTATCTTTTTTTTGCTTCAGGTGTAAATGGATACACTAAATTACCAATTATTACCCCAATCACTAGTGATTTTGGATCTTGGAAATCGTTAGACGGAGAACAAGTAAGCTTGAACGGTAAAGTAACTGTTTTAGGTTTTGGAGGCACTGATTTGTTGAAAAATAGAGGTAACATTTATAATTTAAATCAAAAAGTATATCAACGCTATCATGGTTTTAAAGATTTGCAATTTGTTTACCTTTGTCCTATTGGTACTGAAAAGGATGCTGAGCGCGTTCTAAGAGCATTAGGTACCTATACTGAAGTAGTGCAATGGAAATTTGTATTTGCAAATACTGATGCAATTGCTGCTTATCACAAACAATTACATTTAACAGGAAAGTTAGATGCTAATTTTGGAACCTCTATCATTTACATTCTCGATAAAGAAAGAAATCTAAGAGGTAGAAAAGATGATAAAGATTACAAAGAAGGATATGATACTTTTCATCCATCTGAATTGAGTAATGATATGTTAGATGATTTCAAAGTAATTTTGTACGAATATCGTGCAGCATTGAAAAAGAATAATAATGCCTCAAGAAAAATTTAATTGAAGTAAAATGAAAAACAAATCATACATAGGAATATCATTTATTATTTTAGTTTTTGGAATATTAGTTGTTCCAAAAATCATTGATCGTATTCAAAATGGATCTGTAACTTCGGCGGATAGGTTGGATAAAGTACAGAAAGAAACTTTAGAAAATTCAAGCTTAGTAAAAATTGGCCCAACGCCTCATTTCGAATTGACGGATCAAAATGGTCAAAAGGTTACCAATGATACTTATAAAGGAAAAGTTTTTGTAATTGAGTTTTTCTTTACAAGTTGTCCTACAATTTGTCCAAAGATGAATCAAAGTATGTTGGTTATTGAAAAACAATTTTTTGGAAACCCCAATTTTGGTATCGCTTCAATTAGTATTGATCCTGAAAAAGATTCTTCTAAAGTTCTTAAAGAACATGCTGAATTATTGGGTGTTAAATCGTCTAACTGGCATTTTTTGACGGGTGATAAAGACTATATTTTTAATTTAGCAAATAAAGGGTTTAATTTGTATGCTGGTGAAAATGCGAAAGTAAATGGTGGATTCGAACATTCAGGTTTATTTGCTTTGATTGATAAAAATGGAACTATCCGTTGTCGAAAAGACCAATATGGGAACCCGATTTTATATTATGACGGATTGGAAGCTCAAGGAGTAAAAGATATTCAAGAAGATATTAAACTATTATTAAAAGAATAAAAAATGACTAAAAAATCTATCGATCAGAAATACAACAAATTAATTGTTTTTGTTTCCATCTTAATTCCTGTTGTGGTAGCCGTTTTATTTAATATAAAATTAAAAGATTTAGGTTACGAAGTGGAACCTATGTCTTTTTTACCTCCAATTTATGCTGCAATTAATGGTGTTACAGCCATTGTTTTAGTTGCTGCTGTTCTTGCTATTAAAAAAGGTAATCGTAAATTACACGAACGCTTGATGACATTTGCAATTGCATTATCATTAGCTTTTTTGGTAATGTATGTGGCGTATCACATGACTACAGAATCTACTAAATTTGGTGGAGAAGGTCTTATTCGACTAGTTTATTTTGGTTTCTTAATATCACACATCATTTTGTCAATTGCAGTAATTCCTCTAGTTTTAATTAGTTATGTACGTGCTTTAGCTGCCAAATTCGACCAACACAAAAAAATTGCGAAAATCACTTTTCCTATTTGGTTGTATGTTGCTGTAACTGGAGTAATTGTGTATTTAATGATTGCACCTTATTATGTTCAATAATAAAATAGCTATTGTGAAAGGCTTAAGAATTAATAAATCTAGTTTGGCAAATGGCCTTCTTTTTTCTTGTCTCTTTTTTATTTTCTCTATAGATACGAAGGCTCAGTGTGCCATGTGTAGAGCATCTTTAGCAAGTGAAGGAAATAAAACAAAAGCTGAAGCGGTGAATGATGGAATTGTCTATTTAATGGTTATTCCTTATATTTTAGTTGGCGGAATTGGATATGCAATTTATAAAATGAAAAAGAAGTAATTTTACTTTATTCCATCAACTGCAATATTTACTTTACCATCTATACTCAAAAAAGCAAGTATAGCCTGATTTGTTAGTTGTATTTTTTTGAAATTAACATTCCCTACTTTTCCATTAATATAAACTCCTACTATTGGGGAATAATTGTTTAAGTACTTTTGAATATTTTTCTTACCTTCTTCTAAATTGGGGTGAATAGAATACCTGCAATTTGCTTGAATTTTCTTGATAATAATCCCTTGGGCTAACCAATTAGCAGTTTGTAATAATTTGTTTTTTGTTTCAAGCGCATAATCCATTTGGTCAAAATAAATCTCTTTAGTTGTTTCATTATATTGAGGCAAACCTGTTAAATAAAGAGTTCCATTCACACTACCAGTTACATCTAGGCTAATTATCATTTTTCCTTTTTTATGCCACATAGTTACGTTTTGCACCTTGATTTTCTTTTTACCAGAACTAAAATATTGCCCAGCAAAGTTTTTTGTAATAATTGAAGATGCATCTTGGTAGGTCGAAATAGCAGTAATATTTGCTGTTATTGAGTTAGGAATGCTAATTACTGGTTTTAAAACAATAGTATTTGAATTAAAATTAGATATAGGTTTCTTGCCAATAAGAGTTTCCATAATGCATTTTAGTCCCATGTTTATTTGTACTGATTCGCCAATTAATTTTGCATTGGTACTATACACTTCTACTGGGGTTACCCTAAGCCAACTTTCGTAATCTTGGCTCATTTGAAATGGTGTGCCTATTTTTTCAAGGACGGTCAAAACATTAGACTTGAAATCCATAGATTTGGAAATTGACTCGTCTATTTTTTTTTCAATTTTCGATTTAAAAAGGGGAAGACTTGAATTAATCAGTAATGTTACAGGGACATTTTTTCCTAATAGTTTCATTGTGGGGCTCTCATTCCATTCAACGGATTGGAATTGAGTTTTAGTTGATAATTTCCAATTTTCTAAATCTACCTCACTTACCAAAGTTACAATTCCATTTAAGTTAAATTCCTTGGTATTGTATAGTTTTAATCCCAGTTTTGTTGTTCCTATACGGTATTTTATGTACACCTTCAAAGGCAGAACAGTTTTTAGTTTATTATTAGTTGCGGAATTGGTACTATTTTCAAACCGAATAGGGGCAATTTTCCATATTTTAATTTCAATGTTATCGTCTTCGATAGTTGTGTCTTCATAGATTAATCCATTTAGAATGCTGTTGGTTTTATTTTCAATGTCTGTTAATGGAATTGAAATGGGTAAATGAATAAAAGAAGGGTTGTTTTCATAGACTAAAGGGACAGCATCATCAGGATCTGGCCTAAAGGTGTTTATTTTATAAGGTGAAGTACAGCTGACTACAACTAAAAAGGAACTTAGAAATATGACAATACTGCAGATGCGTTGCATTGGATTTGAATTTATACAAAATTACTAAAAGAATTATATTTTTGGTTGTAATTGTAACAAATGAGAGACTATGTTGTCTAATTGATTCAAGTTATTAAAATAATTATAGCTTCGGCAGTAATTCTTAACTAGAAAATGTAAATTTGTATAGTATCTTTACTGAACATTGATTCAAAGTTTATGAGAAAAAAAAGTTATTTCAGTTTGGTTGTAATCCTCTTTTTCGGATTATTTACTCAAGCACAATCCAAGAAGTGGACTCTGGAAGAATGCGTTAAGTATGCCTTAGAAAACAATATATCGATCAAGCAATCGGAATTGGATACTCAAACCGCAACAATTGATAAAAAAAGTGCTCTAGGGAATTTTCTTCCCTCTATGAATGCTACAACTAATCATTCGTGGAATATTGGTTTGAATCAGGATATTACAACTGGTCTATTGCGAAATCAAACTACTCAATTTACCTCGACAGGAGTTAATGTAGGAATTGATATTTATAAAGGATTGCAAAATCAAAATAATTTACGAAAAGCGAATTTAGCATTAATTGCATCTAAGTATCAATTGCTTAAGATGCAGGAAGATATTGCGTTAAATGTAGCAAACGCTTTTTTGCAGGTGCTTTTCAATAAAGAAAATTTAAAAGTACAACAAGAGCAGTTAGCTATTAATGAAAAACAATTGAATCGCTCCATAGAATTAGTGAATGCGGGAGCAATTCCTAGAGGAGACGTTTTAGACATTAAGGCTAATTTGGCCTCAAATCGACAAAACGTAGTTGCTGCAGAAAATGCATTGTTGATATCTAAATTGAGTTTAGCACAATTATTACAACTAAAAGATTTTGAAAATTTCGATCTAATTGATGCAATTTCAGTTAATGAAGATGTAGCTGTTTTGTCTCAGTCTCCATCAGCAATAATTGAAAAAGCTAAAGAAACAAGAACCGATTTAAAAATAGCACAAACCAATCTTGAGATAGCTCAAAAAAATCTTGCAATAGCAAAAGGTGCTTTTCAGCCTACAATACAAGGATTTTACGGATTTAATACTAGAATTTCATATGCCGATGTAGCTACTATTTCTGGGAATACTATTGTTACTAAACCAGCAAATCCTTTTTGGACTCAGTTCAGTGATAATAAAGGTCAATCTTTTGGAGCTCAATTATCAATTCCCGTTTTTAATGGATTTTCTGCTAGAAATAATGTAGAACGCTCAAAAGTTAATTTAGAGAAATCAAAGATCGCTTTAGAACAACAAAATTTAGATTTACAAAGAACAATATATGCAGCATTTACTGATGCAAAAGGATCGTTGAATGCTAATGAATCTGCGATTTCGACTTTAGAAGCGCGTCAAGAAGCCTACAATTATGCTAAAGAAAAGTATGCTGTAGGAATGATGAATTCTTTTGATTACAACCAAGCTCAAACACTTTTAGTGAATGCTCAATCTGAAGTACTTAGAACTAAATACGACTCTATTTTTAAAATCAAAATTCTTGAATTCTATTTTGGAATTCCAATCATTAAAAACTAATTTATCATGTCAAAAAAGACCATATACATCATAGTAGGTGCAGCAGTAGCTTTAATCACTTTATTAATTGTTTTATCTAAAACAGGTACAATTGGTAATAAAGAGGAAGGGAAAGAAATTGAAACAGTAAATGTTGATGCTTCAACAATTATCGAAACTGTTTCGGCAACTGGAAAAATTCAACCTGAAATTGAAGTAAAAATTGCTTCAATGGTTTCGGGTGAAATTATTGAATTACCTATTAAAGAAGGGCAAGTTGTTAAAAAAGGGGATCTTTTAGTTAAAATCAATCCGGATTTATATACTTCTGGTTTAAATAGAGCTCAAGCAAATTTATCTGGAACTAAATCAGGATTGCAACAAGCCGATGCTAGTTTTAATGAAGCAAAAGCGAGTTATGAAAGAAACAGAATATTATTCCAAAAAGGAATTATTTCTAAAGCAGATTGGGACAAATCAATTGCTGCATTTGAGGTGGCAAAGTCAACAAAAGAATCAGCATATTTCAATGTTAAAAGTGCTTCTGCAACAGTAATCGAAGCAAAAGATAATTTAGGAAGAACTGTAATATATGCGCCAGCTGATGGAACTGTATCTGTGCTTAATGTAGAATTGGGAGAGCGTGTTTTAGGCACACAACAAATGGCCGGTACAGAAATTTTAAGAGTTGCCAATTTGAATAACATGGAAGTTGAAGTGGATGTAAATGAAAACGATATTGTTAAAATTAAAGTAGGTGACGAGGCAAAAGTTGAAGTAGATGCCTATTTAAAAAAAGAATTTAGAGGAGTTGTAACCAGTATTGCTAACTCTGCAAGTTCTGCTCTAACGGCTGATCAGGTGACAAACTTTAAAGTTAAAGTGCGTATTTTGAAAGAATCGTATCAAGATTTATTAGAAGGAAAACCTTCTACGTATTCTCCATTTAGACCAGGAATGACCGCTACTGTTGATATTATTACTAAAACTAAAAAGAATGTTTTAGCTGTGCCTATTAGTGCTGTTGTAGTGAAATCGGATACAGCTGCAGTAAAAGAAATAAAAGTAGATGATCCAGAAGCTGAAAAATCAGCACCCAAAAGTGATAAGAAATTTGAATGTGTATTTGTTAAAGTGGGTAATAAAGCTAAAATTCGAGTGATTAAAACTGGAATTCAGGACGATACTAACATAGAAGTTTTAACAGGACTTAAAAAAGGAGATGTTATAATTACTGGGCCTTATTCAACGGTTTCCAAAGATTTAAATTCTGGCGATATAGTAAAAGTAAAATCAGATAAGAAGTAAATTAATTTGAATTACATTTTAAATATTGAAACGGCTACTAAAAATTGTTCTGTAGCCATATCAAAAGACGGTGAAACTGTTATTTCTAAAGAAATTGCAGAAGAGGGTTACTCTCATGCAGAGCGTTTACACGTTTTTATTGAAGCAATTATTCAAGAAGCCGGAATTAGTTTTCAGAATTTAAACGCCATTGCGGTAAGTCAAGGTCCGGGTTCTTATACTGGACTTCGTATAGGTGTTTCAGCAGCAAAGGGCTTGTGCTATGCGTTGAATATCCCTTTAATTGCAGTTGATACTTTACAGGTTTTAGCATCTCAAGCTAAGATTACTGAAGGTCTAATTGTTCCGATGCTTGATGCAAGGCGAATGGAGGTGTATAGTGCCATTTTTAATTCTAAATTAGAAAAGCAAAGAGATATTCAAGCGGAAATTATCACTGAGAATTCGTTTGAAACGATTCATGAAACGATTTATTTCGTTGGGGATTGTGCTGAAAAATGTCAATCGGTATTATTGAAATCTAATTTTATTTTCTTGGAAGAGGTAAAATACCCATCAGCAAAAGAAATGGGTCTTTTGAGTTTTGCTAAATTTCAAAACAATGATTTTGAAGATGTGGCTTATTTCGAACCCTACTACCTAAAAGATTTTATGATTACTACTTCAAAGAAAGTTGGTTAATCATCTCTTGAAAATCTTCAGTTGGCAATTGACAGGTTCTGTTTTGGCAAACATAAAATAGATTTTTATCTTCTACAAAACGATCTTTCAAAAAGGGCAATGTAGATGCTTTTTCTGAGCCTGCCACGATTATATTAGGAAGATAAAGCATATTAATACGATTAATATATTCTTTTGCATTTGGTCCACAAATAGCCAATTCTTTGTTTTGTTCCGCAATGGTCAAAGCTAAATCCAACCAATTCGAAAAAGCCGAAGGATAATCAATAGTAGGTAAAAGTATAGCAAGCATTTGCTTTGCTACTTTTTCGTAGTATGGATTGTTGAAATAGACGCTGAGTTGATTTAAGTTTTTTGCCATAACAGAATTAGAAGCTGGAATCACATTATCTTCTGTTTCAAAATGAACACTTATTAAAGCTTCATCTTTATCTGATGTAAATCTAAAAAATGACTGCTGCTCATCGTAAAAATGCTCTAAACTGTAATCTAAAAGTTGTTTAGCATCCTGTAACCATTTTTCATTCCAAGTTGCCTCATACACCGATATGAATGCAGCAATGACAAAACAATAGTCTTCTAAATAGCCATTAATTGTACTTTTTCCATTTTTATAATTATGGAACAAATGACCTTCGTTTGACCAAAGATTTTTGATAATGAAATTGGCATTTTCTAAAGCTATATCAAGGTAATTTTGGTTACCCAAAGCTTTATATGCATCAACATAACCTTTCAACATAATAGCGTTCCAAGAAGTTAGACATTTATCGTCTAATCGTGGTTTGGATCTTTTTTCTCTTTCAGAATAAAGGAGCTGTTCCCAATTTTTCTTTTTATTTTCTAAATCATTAACCGAAATACGATTTATTTCAGCAATGGTATCTAAACTTTCGTTTTGGATTAAAACATAATTCTCCTCTTCCCATAATCCAAAAGAATTGACATTGAATACTTGACTGAACAAGTCAAAATCGTCTTTGATAATAGCTTTTAGTTGTGGAATTTGCCAAACATAAAATGCACCTTCTTCTAAATGATTTTTATCATTTAAACTATCAGCATCCAATGCCGAATAGAATCCGCCTTCGGGAGTTTTCCATTCCTTTTTAACGAAAAGTAAAGTCTTCTCAATAGTGTATTTAAAAAGTGGGTTTTGTGTTAATTTGTAGGCTTCACTGTACAATGAAACCAGTTGGCCATTATCGTATAACATTTTTTCAAAATGTGGAATATGCCATTTCAAATCGACTGAGTAGCGAGAAAATCCACCGTCTACAGTATCAAAAACACCACCAAAAGCCATTTTTGTTAATGTAAGATTTACAAATTCCAGTAGTTCAGCATCTTGATTTTGATAGGCATATCGAAGTAGAAATTGATAATTGTTGGGCATCATGAATTTAGGAGCCCTTGCCAAACCTCCAAATTCCCAATCAAAACTCTTTTTCCATTTGGAAACTAAACTTTCTAATTGTAGTTTTTGATTTGTTGTTGCATTTCCATTATTTTCTACGATAGAAATTGCCTGAATGCCTTGATGTAGTTTATCGGCATAATCAATCATTTTCTCAGGAGCCAATTGATACATTTTTTGTAATTGCTCTAGCGTCTCTGTCCATTCTTCTTTTCTGAAGTATGTGCCGCCCCAAACCGGACGACCGTCAGGTAATGCCACAATATTTAAAGGCCAACCACCGTGACCTGTCATAATTTGTACTGCTTTCATGTAAACGGCATCTACATCAGGTCGTTCTTCTCTGTCTACTTTAATATTAATAAAATGGGAGTTCATTACCGTTGCAACAGCTTCGTTCTCGAAACTTTCATGTTCCATTACATGGCACCAATGACAAGCTGAGTAACCAATACTAATTATGATAAGTTGGTTTTTTTCTTTTGCTTCAGTCAAAGAAATAGTATTCCAAGCTTTCCAATATACCGGATTATTTGCATGTTGTAAAAGATAGGGGCTTGTCTCTAAGTGTAGTTCGTTCATTTTATGGTTGCTAAAAAAAGCGTTTCTTTAAGAAACGCTTTAGGTATTGAAAGGGTTTAAGCGTTTGCCGCTTCAACTGTAATAGTATCATCGTTAAGCATACTTTTGAGCAGACCTTCGATGCCACTTTTTAGTGTAAATATTGATGATGGGCATCCGCTACAGGCACCTTGTAAAGTAACTTTTACCACTTTGTTTTCTTCATCAAAGGATTCAAAAGCAATATTTCCACCATCGGCAGCTACCGCTGGTTTTACATATTCTTCTAAAATATTGATTATTTTTTGTGAAGTAACATCTAAATTGTCAAAGTCTTCCGTTTTTTTGGTTTCTTCAACAAGCGTTTCTTGAACGAAATTTTCTTCTAATACCGTCCCTCCATTTTCAATAAATTGCTTGATAAAACTTCTAAGTTCTAATGTAATTTCGTCCCAATTATTAATTTCATATTTGGTAACGGAAATATAGTTTTCGTCAATAAAAATTTCTTTTACATAAGGAAATTTGAATAATTCTTTAGCTAAAGGTGAAGATGCTGTTTGATCAATGTTTTTAAATTCAATAGCTCTTCTTGTCAACATTTTACTGACAACAAATTTTAAAGCCGAAGGATTTGGAGTAGTTTCTCCATACACAGTAATCGGTTGTTTTTTTGCCTTATTATCGTCTTGTTTAATTATAATTCCGCCATCTGCCACAAATTTTTCAATTTGTTCAGCAACGGCTTCTTTTACATCGTCCCATTCAACAATGCTAAAACGCTCAATAGCTATAAAATTCCCAGATATATAAACTGTTTTTACAAAAGGTAAGTAAAAAAGTTGTTGTGCTAAAGGAGAAGCTCCTGCCTCATCAATATTTTTAAATTCGAAATTTTCATTTTGAGTTATAAAATCAGAAAATTCAAATTTTAATATCGCTGGGTTTTGTGTTTCTTTTATAGTAACTTTTGACATTAGATTAATTTTTTTGCAAATTTACTAAAGTTATTTTCTTTGAATCGCTATATTTGATAATTAAATACAATACTAACAAAGTATTAACGTTAGTTTAAGAAATTAAATTCCACAAAAACGGTGTACAATAAATTAAAATTTTTACTTCTTGTCTTATTCATTCAATTGACTTCTAATGCACAAGAAGGAGTTCCTGTATATTCGGATTATTTGACGGATAATTATTATTTGATACATCCCTCTATGGCAGGGGCAGCAAATTGTGATAAATTGAGATTGACTGGTAGGAAGCAATGGTTTGATCAGGAAGATGCTCCAGAATTACAAACATTGAGTTTTAATGGCCGAATAAGCGAAAAATCAGGGGCAGGAATCATTGTATTTAATGATAAAAATGGATATCATTCTCAAAAGGGAGTGAAGTTGACCTATGCACATCATTTGTTGTTTTCTCGAGATGAAATTGATTTAAACCAGTTATCCTTTGGTATGAGTGCTGGGTTTATTCAAAGTCAATTGGATGAAACAACATTTACGGATTATGACCCCATTGTTTTTGGACAAGTTCAAAAGAGTTCTTATTTCAATGTTGATTTAGGAATGTCATATAATTTTTTGAATTTTTATGCTCATGCTACAGTTCAGGGTGCTATTGAAACCAGAAGAGCCTTATACAGTGATTTCGAAAGTAATAATTTGAGAAAGTATTTGTTGAGTGCAGGATATGTTTTTGGAAATACAGAAACCTTTCTATGGGAGCCTTCCATATTATTTCAATTAATTGATAGGACTAAAGAAAAATTAGTCGATTTTAATATAAAAGTTCATAAAGAACTATCTGTAGGAACTATTTGGGGTGGCCTATCGTATAGAAGAAGTATTGAAGGAGCCCAATTCCTTACTTCAGCTGGTGTTTCGAGTCAAAAACTTCAATATATTACACCTATTTTAGGATTTAATTATAAAAACGTAATGCTAGCCTATACTTATTCAAAGGTATCAGGTCCTGTGTTATTTGATACAGGAGGCTATCATCAAATTACTCTGGGTATGGATTTGTTCTGTAAGAGAGAGCGATATGATTGTCATTGTCCAGCAATTAATTAATTTTTTTTATGTTAATTAAATCAGTTAACGGGAAATCTCCCGTAATTCCAGAAGATTGTTATGTTGCTGAAAATGCAACTATTGTTGGCGAGGTGACTTTTGGACATTCCTGTAGCGTCTGGTTTAACGCTGTTATTCGTGGGGATGTTAATTTTATTGCTATAGGAAATAAAGTAAATATTCAGGACGGAGCTGTTATACATTGTACATATCAAAAACATCCTACGATTATTGGCAATAATGTATCTATTGGACATAATGCCATTGTACACGGGTGCACAATCAAAGACAATGTCTTAATTGGTATGGGGGCTATTGTTATGGATAATTGTGTCATAGAGAGTAACTCAATAGTCGCTGCCGGTTCAGTAATTACTCAAAATACCATCGTCGAATCTGGAACTATTTGGGCTGGCGTACCTGCTAAGAAAGTGAAAGATATTAACCAATCTGATTTTGCTGGCGAAATTGAACGTATTTCGAATAACTATGTTATGTACTCTAATTGGTTTAAAGAATAGTACTTTAATTAGAAATTGATTTCTTCTACGTTATACTTTTCACCTAAAATTTCGTATAGTACTTTCGGATACGTATTGGTGTAAAAAATGGGTTCAGGTTGAATTAAATTTGAAATCCCAACCTTTTCTACTAACACTTTCTGTGTTTGTCTTGCCACAGCTTGTCCTGAATCAATTATTTGAATATGATCAGGTAGAATTTTTTTAATTTGTGGAATCAAATAAGGGTAATGACTACAGCCTAAAACTAAATAATCAATATTAGCATCAATCATTGGTTGTAAGTAGGATTGAAGTAAGGCATGCATTTCTGGCGAATTGATTTGTCCACTTTCTATAAGTTGAACTAAGCCATGCCCAACCTGTTCGATGATTTTAGTATCTTGATACATTTCTGTTGCTTTGTGAAACAACTCGCTGTTTAAGGTTCCTTTTGTGGCTAATATCCCTATAGTTTGTGTTTTCGAATAGGTAGCAGCTGGTTTTATGGCGGGTTCAATGCCAATGAATGGCACATTGTATTTAGCTCTTAATTCTTGTACGGCATTAGTAGTTGCTGTATTACAAGCAACAATAATTAATTTGCAGTTCATATTAAGCAGAAAATCAGTGTTTTTCATACTCAATTCAATAATCTCTTGTTTGGATTTTTGACCATAGGGTGCATTTTTGCTATCAGCAAGATAGATGGTTTTTTCATTGGGAAGTAATTGATGTATTTCTTGCCAAATTGAGGTTCCTCCAATGCCAGAGTCAAAAATTCCGATAGGTTGGTTATTCTCCATAGAAACAAAGTTACGAGCTACATTTTAAATTTCCTATACTTTTAATATAGGCAAAAAAAAACTGCTCATTCCTATATTTAGGAGAGCAGTTTTTAAATTAAGTAATACTATTATTAGAAACCTAAGTCTTTTTTTACATCAGCAGTCAAGTTTGTACCGTCAGCTAATAAAAGTGTTGAACCATCTAAAACATATTGGAATCCTTTTGCTTTCCCAACTTTTTGGATAGAAGCTCTCACTTTTTCCATCAAAGGTTTAACGATATCTGATTCTTTTTGTTGTAATTCTTTTTGAGCGTTATCTCTAAAGTCAACAATTCTTTTTTGCATGTCTTGAACTTCTTTAGAGCGTTCTCCATTAACAGCTTCAGTTACAGTAGCAGCTTCCGCTTCGTATTTTTTTAATTTTGCTTGGTATTCTTCAACCATTTTTTTGTAATCTGCATCATAGGTAGTGCTCAGTTTTTCTAATTGTTTTTGAGCATCTAACATAGCGGGCATTTTAGCCATAATATCATTTACATCTACGTGAGCCGTTTTTGTTTGAGCTGAAATAGTTTGATTAGCACCTAAAATAAGTATTGCAGCGATTAATAAAGTCTTGATTTGTTTCATTGTTTTAAAGTATTTAATATTAATTTTTGTTTGTATTTGTATTTAATTTTTCTTCAGCGCTTTTTTTAGCTGCTGCTCTTTCTTCTATTGCTTTTTTTCTTTTTTCTTCTAATGCTTTTTTGTTTTCTTCTATCGTTTTTTTTCGTTCTTCTAATGCTTTTTGTTTAACTAAAATTTGTCGTTGTTTAGCATCTTCTATTTTAATTTTTGTAGAATCAATCGCTTTTGTTTCCGCTTTACTGATATCAGTTTTAGCTTTTTCAGAAACCGTGCCATTTTTTTTAGCTTCACGATCTTCTATTGCTTTTTTTCTTTTTTCTTCTTGAAGTTTTTTATTTTCCTCAATAATTTTTTTTCGTTCTTCTAGCTGCTTATTTTTTTCTTCGACTAGTTTTTTCTTAGCTAATTCAGCTGCAACTTGTTTTTCATTTACGGTGTTGTCAATTGTTACTTTTTCTGTCTCCGTTTTTGAAGAAGAATTTGTTTTCTTTTTTGACTGTTTCTCTTCTGCTAATTTTTTTCGTTGCTCTTCAAACTCTTTTTTCTTGTTTTCTTGTAGCAGTTTTCGTTCTGCTATAAATTTTTCGCGTGCTTCTTTTTTTGCATCTAATGCTTTTTGTTTATCTAGCAGCCCGGGGTTTTCATTAATTTCATCTTCTTTTTTTTCTTTTTCTTCCAGCTCCTTTTGTTGTTTCTTTGTAAGTTGTTCTCTTTTCTCACTTCGATTAATAACACGTAAAACTTGGTCGCTTATGTCAAATTTTTTGGCTGCAAAAAGCATGGTTAAATCCGATGATTTGTCAAATATGAAATCAAATTGTTTTGCTTCAGCAATATCCTGGACTGTTGTGAAAACTTGGTCTTGTATAGGTTTTGCTAAAACTAATTTTTGTTGCATTAAATCCCCATTTGCTCCAAATCTTTTTTGTTGAAATTCTATTAATTCTTTTTCTAAAAACTTAATTTCTATTTCTCTTTCCTCGATAAGTTCTTTAGTTAACAAAGACTTCTCAGTTTTTAATGCTTCTGATAGTTTATTAATATCATTCTTTTTTACTTCAATTTCTTGTTTCCACTTTTGGGCCTTCTGCTCTAATTGGTTTTGTGCTTCTTTATAATTTGAAACATTTTGTAATATGTATTCCATATCAATATAGCCAATTTTTGTACTTTTTGATTGACCATGAATTGCCCCAGTTACAATAATCGCTAAAAATAGAAATAATAATTGTTTTCTCATAACTTTTTATGTTTTGGAAATTGATTCAAGTATTAGAACTGCTGACCAATAATGAAATGAGTTTCCCATCCATTAGGAGTTGTTTGTCCCGGTAATGCATCAAATCCTTTTGCAAAATCGATTCCCAATAATCCAAATGCTGGCATAAATACACGTAATCCTACACCTGCTGATCTATTTAAAGAAAAAGGATTATAATTTTTAAAAGAATCATAAGATGAACCAGCTTCTAAAAATGCTAAAGCATAAATTGATGCTGAAGCTTTTAAAGTAATTGGATAACGCATTTCTAACGAAAACTTGTTGTAAATTGTTGCTCCTAATTGTTCTCCGGCATTATTGATTGGTGTTAAAGAGTTGTTAGGGTAACCTCTTAACTGGATAGTTTCTCTTCCATCCATTGCAAAATTAGCCATCCCATCTCCACCTAAATAGAATCTTTCGAAAGGCACTGAACCACGGTTTTGATTGTAAGCACCCATAAATCCAAATTCTGATAAGCTACGTAGCACTAATTTTCCATACAATTTAGTATACCAATCCGCTTTGAATTTGATTTTATAGTACTCTAACCAATTGAATTTCTTTTGATCTACTTTAGAGGGGTCTGCAGCAGCATCTTGTATATTGGTTACACGGTTGGGAGTTGGGTTTTCTGCAGATGGTATTGCTTCAACTAAATCTCCCTCGTTAACTAATATTCCATCTGCACCAGCATAAGTTGCCCCTACATGTCGGTATTTATATTCTTCTTGATCTCCTAATGTAGCATAATCGGTCTTGCTAAACAACGAATACGGAGGTGTCAATTTAGCAGAAATACTAAATTCTGAACCATATGTTGGAAAAATTGGGTTTACTCCTTTATTACTTCGCGTTAAACCAACCGTATACGAAAGATTTCTTGAAGTACCATTTCCAAAAGTAAATAAACCTGTGTTATAGTTATTTAATGCATAATGTTGATAACTTAAGGACTGAGATAACACAAAATAATCATCTGGAACCGTAAGTCTTTTTGCAACTCCCACAGATAAAGTTAAAATACTAAAGCTTTTAGATTTGTCAACCTGGTAAGTCACAAAATTATTTAAATATTGTTGGCTGAAAGATAATGAAGTACTGAATTGCACAGGTTTTTTACCTCCAAACCACGGCTCAGAGAAGGATGCGCTATATGTTCTGAAATACGTACTGGCTTGTAATCGTAAAGATACTTTTTGTCCATCTCCCATTGGAAGAGGTTTATAAGCCTCTTTTTTGAAAAGATTTCTAGCAGAAAAATTATTAAAAGATAAACCTAGCGTACCAATAAAGCCACCGCCACCATAACCTCCTTGTAGTTCAATTTGGCTGGCACCTTTTTCTGCAATATTATATTCAATATCAACAGTTCCGGCACTCGAATCTACATTTTTAAATTTTGGGTCTATAGTTTCAGGATCAAAGAATCCTAGTTGGCCAATTTCTCTGATAGTTCTAACTAATTCTTCTTTACTATATTTTTCACCCGGTTTTGTTCGTAACTCTCTGTAAATTACATGATCGTTTGTTTTGTCATTTCCTACGACAGAAATTTTGTTGAAGTATGCAATAGGCCCTTCTGTTACACGGATTTCAAAATCAATTGTATCGTTAGCTGTTTTTACTTCTACGGCATTGATGCTTGAGAACAAGTATCCATTATTTTGATATAAATTAGTGATATCTTCTCCATCTGGTTTTGATTTGTCAGCAATTCTTTTTTCTAATAAAACGCCGTTATATACATCGCCTTTTTTTAAGCCTAATACTCTGCTTAATCCTTGGTCAGGATAGACAGTATTACCTAAAAATTTGATATTTCCAAAGTAGTATTTGTTTCCTTCTTCGACTTTAATTTTAACAGCCAAAGCATTTTTTTCCTTATCATAGCTTACAGTGTCAGAAACTATTCTAGCATCTCTAAAACCTTTTTCTTTGTAGGCATCAATTACTTTCTCTAAATCTGTTTTATATTTATCTTTAATGAATTTTGAAGCTTTAAACAAACGTGTAACTTTTCGTTGTTTAGTATCTTTCATTGCTTTTCGCAATGTTTTGTCAGAAATTTTTATGTTACCAACAAAGTCTATTTCATCAATCTTAACTTTGGTACCTTTATCAATTGTTAGTAACATGTTAACCTGATTGATAGTAGTAGTATCAGCAGCAACATTGATATTTACTTTGGTGTTGAAATAACCGTCTTTTCTGTATTTATTTTCTATGTAATTTTTTGTTGTAGTAATTAAGTTTTCGTTTACAACTTTGTTTTCGGTTAAACCATTGTCTTTTATTAAACCTTCTACTTTATTTTTCTTAATACCAACAAATTTTACTTTATTTAATTTAGGTAGTTCTTCTAAATGTAAATCAAGATAAATACTGTCATTTTCAACTTTATTCACATAAAAAGAGATTTCGTTGAACAAACCTAATTTCCCTAATTTTTTGATAGCACTACTAATTTCTTCTCCTGGAATGGTAATTTCATTTCCTTTTTGAAGCCCCGTAAATGTAACTACAGTTTGAGCATTGAATGTAACTTTTCCTACTACATTTACCTCGGCAAGTATGTATTTTTTTCCTTGGTCAAATGGGACTCTGTCTTGTGCTTTTGCTTGGAAAAAAAATCCAAATAGTAATAGGCAAAGGGCTATTTTTATGCTTTTTTGTAACACTAAAAAATTATTTAATTTGTTCGCTTGTTTTTCCAAAT
>CAYWFQ010000013.1:0-32180 GCA_964457505.1 uncultured Flavobacterium sp. | reverse complement strand
TTGGAAGTAGTAATCAATTTTGGAGGTGGTTTTTGGTATTTCAAACTTGTTAGAGTTTAATTTTAAAAAGAATATAAAATGAAAAATATATATAAAATAATTGTTCTACTTGCTGTGGTTTGGTTTACAGGAAGTTGTACTCAAGAAACTTACGAGTTTGGTGCTTTAACTAGCCCATCTGAAGTTACAGTTGTTGCCGATGTTGTAGGTAAAACTACCGCTAATCCTAACGGTGACGGAACGGGAGTTGTGAATTTTACTATTACTGGTAAAAATGTTTTAGCAACAAAAGTTGATTTTGATGCGGATGATGCAGTTGATTTAGTTGATGCTCCTAATGGTAAAATAACTAAAAAATATTCAACTAACGGAACTAAAAAATATCAAATTACAATTGTTACTTATGGTGCTGGAGGCGCTGCAACAACTGTAACTAAAGAAGTTACTGTAAAAGTAAGCTTTGCACCAGCGGCATCTATTGTTACTGCTTTAACTGGAGATACTAACAAGACTTGGGTGGTAGATAAATCTGTTTCTGCTCATTTTGGAGTAGGGCCAGCTGATAATCCATCTCCAATATGGTGGACTGCTAATGTTAATGAGAAAGTAGCTACAGCAAATTGTTTTTATACTACTACGTTTAAATTTTCAAAATTAGGAGCATTTAACTATACTTTACAAGTAACAAATCCTGATGGAGCTTTTACTAAAACTGGGGCTTTTACTAGTTTACCTGGAATTCCTGCTTCAGGAGATGAAGGATGTTATGCATATGGTGGGGGGACTTCATCATTTAGTTTTGCTGGGGCAACTTCTGGTTTTGCTGCGTCAACTCCTTCAACTCAGACTAGTATAGTATTGTCTGGTGTAGATACTTACATAGGGGTAGCGTCTGTTCAAAAAGAATATGAGATCCTTTCTATTTCACCAACAGCGATGTATCTACGCGTTCTAGGGTATGGTCCAGAGTCTGGAAATGCTTGGTATTTAAAATTGAAACCTGCACAATAATTTAAATTTTTTATAAGCTCAGAACTTTAATGGTTCTGGGCTTATATTTTATTTTCAATAGAATTCAATATGAAAAAACAATTCAATAATTTCAATAAATATAAGCTTATGCTAAGTGTTTTCTTATCTGCTTTTTTGTTTTTTTCATGTAGTGGAGATACAGAAAGTCCTGGTGGAGGGGAGTCAATTGTAAAACCTTCTAATTTAGTTGTAGTAGCAACACCAACAGGTGTATCGACCCAAAACCCAAATGGTGATGGAAGCGGAACAGTTAGTTTTACTTTTAGCGCAACCAATGCCACATCTTATAAAATTGCTCTAGGAGATGGCGAAACAAAAGAATCTACAACGGGCTCTTTAACCTATACTTATAACGTATCAGGAACTAATTCATATACTATCTATGTTTCGGCTTATAATGGTTCACAATTCATTAGTACCTCTGTACCATTAACACTTTATGTTGCACCAAAAGCAATTTGGGCAGATGAGTTTAATGTTGATGGAGCACCTGATGGAACAAAATGGGCTTATGATTTAGGTAATGGTGATTGGGGTTGGGGTAATAATGAATTGCAATATTATACTAATCGCGCTGACAATGTAAAAGTGCTAGGAGGAAAACTTATAATTACTCCTATCAAAGAAGCTTATCAAGGGAGTAATTATACTTCAGCAAGAATCAAAACACAAGGGAAATTCTCATTTAAATATGGTAAAGTAGAAATCAAAGCCAAATTACCATTAGGAGGAGGAACTTGGCCTGCATTATGGATGTTGGGTAATAATATTACAACAGCAAGTTGGCCTGCCTGTGGCGAAATTGATATTATGGAGCATGTAGGTAACACTCAAAATAAAATATATGGTACTTTACATTATCCAAATTTTTCAGGTGGCAATGCTGTCTCTAAAACTACTACTATAACAAACGCTTCTTCAGAGTTTCATGTTTACTCATTAGACTGGAGAGCTGATGCAATTAAATTTTATGTAGACGGAACTTTGTTTCATACGTTTACTAATAATTCTGCATTACCATTTAATCAAAACTTTTTCTTGATTATTAATTGTGCTATGGGAGGTAATTTTGGAGGTGCAGTAGATCCTAATTTCACATCTTCTACCTTTGAAGTAGATTATATTAGAGTTTTCAACTAAATGGTTTGTAAACTTAGAAAGTTCTTCATGAAAAGCTTTTATTTGTAAGTTGGGTAAAAGCTTTATTGAAGAATAATACATACAACTATGACATTGCAAAAAAACTATTGGCTCTATTTTATCTTGATTTTAGGAAGTATATCGTATAGTCAATCATTAGATGTAATGACTTACAATATAAGATTAGATGTTGCTTCTGATGGATTAAATGCATGGCCTTATCGGAAAGATTTTTTAAGTTCCCAAATTCAATTTTACGAACCCGATATTTTAGGCATACAGGAAGCAATGCCGCATCAAGTAGTTGATTTGCAACAATTGCTTACCCAATATAGCCAAGTAGGTATTGGTAGAGAAGGATTGGGTAAAGGAGAATCTTCTAATATCTTCTATAAAAAAGAAAAGCTAAGGGTTATCGAAACAAATACTTTTTGGCTTTCTGATACTCCAAATGAAATATCCAGAGGCTGGGATGCTGCTTGTAATAGAGTATGTACTTTTGCCCTTTTTCAAGAAATAAGTTCGAATAAAAAATGGTTTGTTTTTAATACTCATTTAGATCATATGGGGGAGCAAGCTAGAACGAAAGGTATCGCTCTAATTATGGATAAGATTGTTCAATACAATATACATAATTATCCAGTAGTTTTAATGGGTGATTTTAATTTGGAACCCCAAGATAAGCGAATACTAGACATTAAGAAAAAAATGAATGACGCTAGTGAAATAGCAACTATAAAACCTTTTGGCCCTGTAGGAACTTTTAACAATTTTGACTTTAATTCCCTGGTTACAAAAAGAATAGACTACATTTTTATTTCTAAAAACAATCAATTAAAAGTAAAAAAGTATGCTGTCTTGAGTGATTCTAAGGATTTAAGATATCCGTCAGATCACTTGCCTGTATTAGTTAAAATTGGTTATTAAAAAATAATTAAAATGTTAAAAAACATGACTTTTTTCACACTTCTAAGCCTCTCATTTGCGTTATTCAATTGTTCATCTTCAACGGAAACAATAGAAAATCCAATTCCGTCTGTGAAACCTCCAATAGTAACCAATGACATGGATTTTTGGCTTACTAATGGTAGTAAAAATATCTATTTGCAAAAACAAACTGCTGTTTTAAGTTTTGGAACAACTTACAATATCTACCCTACTATTGAAGTAGATGAAGTTCAATCTTACCAAACTGTTGATGGATTTGGATACACCTTAACGGGAGGAAGTGCTGAAGGGATCAATAAATTAAATCCTCAAAAAAGACAGGCATTATTACAAGAATTATTTGGGAAAGAGGATAATTCCATTTCTATTAGTTATTTGCGCATTAGTATTGGTGCCTCTGATTTGAATGCAACACCATTTACCTATAACGATATGCCTTCTGGACAAACGGATGTTAATTTAGTACAATTCAGTCTTACCCCTGATAAAACGCATGTAATTCCGATGCTTAAAGAAATTTTAGCAATCAATCCAAAAATTAAAATTATAGCAACACCTTGGTCTGCTCCAACTTGGATGAAGGATAATAATAGTTTCATAGGTGGAAGTCTAAAAACTGAATTTTATGGAGCTTATGCCAATTATTTTGTCAAATACCTTCAAAAAATGAAAGAGGAAGGCATTTCTATAACGGCTATAACTCCTCAAAATGAACCCTTACATCCAGGAAATAATCCGAGTATGTATATGATAGCTATACAGCAAGCCGATTTTATCAAAAACCATTTGGGTCCGGCTTTCGCCAATGCTAATTTGACTACCAAAATTATTGTTTATGATCATAATTGTGATAGACCTGACTATCCTTTAGCTATATTGAATGATCTAGCTGCAAATCCTTTTGTAGACGGATCGGCATTCCATTTGTATGCGGGCGATATTAATGTGTTGTCTTCAATTCATTCTGCGTTTCCAAACAAAAACATCTATTTTACAGAACAATATACTGGTAGTTCAGGCAGTTTTGATGGCGATTTAAAATGGCATTTGAAAAATGTTATTATTGGTTCGATGCGCAATTGGAGCAAGGTAGCCATGGAATGGAATTTAGCTAATGACTCTAATTTTAGACCTTTCACCCCAGGTGGATGCTCTACATGTAAAGGCGCTTTGACTATTAATGGGGCCGATAGCTTTGAAAGAAATGTGGGCTATTATATTATTGCTCACGCTTCAAAATTTGTTCCTGCTGGTTCGGTTCGAATTGCGTCGAATCAATCTGGGAATTTGAATACAGTTGCCTTTAAAACTCCTGAGGGTAAAAAAGTATTAATTGTAGAAAATGACGGTAATACTACCGAATTATTTAATATTAAATTCAATGGAAAATGGGTTACAACTTCAGTAGATGCTGGAGCCGTAGCTACTTTTTCGTGGTAATCAATTAAAATATGAAACATAAAATAAAACAATTTGCAGTTGCAGTTTTTAGTTTCGTAGCCATAACTGTTGTGGCACAGCAAAAAAAAGAAACAGCGCTAAAGGGTAAAAAAATCAACGTTTATACAACAGCTGATAATACCAATTTAAGATTAACAAATACGAATACCCTTTCGTTTTCGACATCGGTACAACCCGTAGAAAGTGAAATTTCTGTTTTTGTAGCTCCTAATAAAAAGTTTCAAACTTTTATGGGTATTGGAGGCGCTATTACCGATGCTTCAGCAGAAGTTTTTGCAAAATTATCCCCTACGAAACAAGCAGAACTCCTTTCGGCTTATTATAATAAAGACAACGGAATTGGTTATAGTTTACTAAGAACTTCCATTCATAGTTCTGATTTTTCAAGTGCGAGTTATACTTATATTGAAGAAGGAGATCAAGAATTGAAAACTTTTTCAATAGAACATGACCAACAATATAGAATCCCAATGATCAAAAGGGCTATTCAATCTGCAGGTGGTAATTTGCTTTTATATGCTTCACCATGGAGTGCACCTTCTTTTATGAAAAGTAACGGGACGATGCTTCAAGGGGGTACTTTACTACCTCAGTTTTATCAAGCTTGGGCAAACTATTATACAAAATTTGTTAAAGCCTATGAAAAAGCTGGGATGCCCATTTGGGGAATTACCATCCAAAATGAACCAATGGCTACTCAAAAATGGGAGTCGTGTTTGTTTACTGCTACTGCTGAAAGAGATTTTCTTAAAAATTATTTAGGACCCACTATGCAAAAAGAAGGTTTAGGAACTAAAAAAATTGTAGTTTGGGATCATAATCGTGATTTAATGAATCATAGGGCCAATGTGATTTTTGACGACCCAGAGGCTGCTAAATATGCATGGGGAATGGGATTTCACTGGTATGAAACCTGGTCTGGTGGAGAGCCGATGTTTGATAATGTTAGAAAAGTATACGAAGCCTATCCTAGCAAAAACCTATTGTTTACGGAAGGTTGTGTAGAACGATTTGATGCTAAAAAATACCTGTTTTGGGGCAATGCTGAGCGCTATGGAAAATCGATGATTAATGATTTTAACAATGGAACTGTTGGTTGGACCGATTGGAATATTCTGTTGGATGAAAATGGCGGACCTAATCACAAAGGTAATTTCTGTTTTGCACCCATTCATGCCGATATGCAAACTGGTGAATTAATTTATACACCAAGTTATTATTATATCGGACATTTTTCTAAATTTATACGACCAAATGCCAAACGGGTGAGCACGGTTTCTAGTAGAAGCAGTTTATTAAGCACCTCTTTTGTCAATACCAATGGGAAAATGGTCACCATCGTAATGAATCAATCGGAGAATACGATAAACTATAATTTGATTGTGGGTACTGAAAAATCGGTTATTACAATTCCGGCACATGCAATTCAAACCTTGGTTTATTAAATTATTTACAATACAAAATTAACACACATGAAAAAAACAAGTATTCTTGGTCTTCTATTAGTTTCTTTTTTAGGTTTTTCACAACAAAAAACTATCGATCAAAGGGTGGATGCCTTATTGAAGCAAATGACTTTGGAAGAAAAAATAGGTCAATTAAATCAATACACTGGGAACAATCAAGCTACGGGTCCCATTACAATAAATCCGAATAAAGAAGCTGAAATTAAAGGCGGTTTGATTGGATCGATGTTAAATGTAATTGGAACAAAATATACCCGTCAGTATCAAGAATTAGCGATGCAATCTCGATTGAAAATTCCTTTGTTGTTTGGACAGGATGTAATTCATGGGTATAAAACAACTTTCCCAATTCCGTTAGCCGAAGCGGCTAGTTGGGATTTAGATGCAATTGCTTTAGGAGCACGAATTGCTGCTGTTGAAGCCTCAGCTAGTGGTATCCATTGGACATTTGCACCGATGGTAGACATCGCTCGTGATCCTCGTTGGGGACGAGTAATGGAAGGAGCAGGAGAGGACACCTATTTGGGTTCTAAAATTGCGTATGCTCGAGTGAAAGGATTTCAAGGAAACTTAGGCGATACTAATTCGGTTATGGCTTGTGTGAAACACTTTGTAGGTTACGGAGCCGCTGTAGGTGGTCGTGATTATAATTCAGTGGACATGAGTGATCGTATGCTTTGGGAAACCTATTTACCTCCTTTCAAAGCCGCTTTGGACGCAGGTGCAGCTACCTTTATGAATTCATTTAACGATTTAAATGGGGTGCCAGCTACAGGAAATAAATTTTTGCAAAGAGACATTCTTAAAGGGAAATGGAATTTTCAAGGTTTTGTAGTTTCTGACTGGGGCTCTATCGGAGAAATGGTGAATCACGGTAATGTAAAAGACAATAAAGAGGCTGCTCAATTAGCTATAACAGCAGGTAGCGATATGGATATGGAAAGCAATGCCTATCGTTATAACTTGGCGCAATTAGTCCAAGAAGGAAAAGTAGACGTGGCTTTAATTGACGATGCAGTGAAACGTATTTTACGTAAGAAAATGGAGTTGGGATTGTTCGAAGATCCTTATAAATATTCCAATCCTAAACGCGAGATAAAAGAATTAAATAATCCATTACATCGAAAAATTGCGCGTGATATGGCGGCTAAAAGCATTGTTCTTCTTAAAAACGAAAAACAGCTTTTACCTTTGTCAAAAGACTTGAAAAAGATTGCTTTTATTGGTCCTTTGGTAAAAGAGCATAAAGAAAACATGGGATTTTGGGCAGTTGAGTTGCCAGAATTAGATTATACTAAAGAAGTGGTTTCGCAATGGCAAGGAGTACAAAATAAAGTAGGTAAAAACACTCAGTTATTGTATGCTAAAGGTTGTGAAATCGAAGGAACGAATAAGGAAGGTTTTGCAGAGGCTATCGCAGTTGCTAACCAAGCGGATGTTGTAATAGTTAGTATTGGAGAACGTGGGAACATGAGTGGTGAAGCAAAGAGCCGCAGCAATATTCATATTCCGGGAGTTCAGGAAGAATTAGTACAAGCGCTTCAAGCAACAGGAAAACCAGTTGTAGTTTTGATTAATGCAGGAAGACCATTAATTTTTAATACCACTGCTGATACCGCTCCAGCTATTTTATACACTTGGTGGTTAGGAACAGAAGCAGGGAATGCCATTGCAGATGTGTTGTTTGGAGATTACAATCCTTCTGGAAAATTGCCAATGACATTTCCAAGAGAAGAAGGGCAATTACCAATTTATTATAACCATTTCAATACAGGAAGGCCTGCACCAAACGAAACGGCTTTCAATTATGTTTCGGCCTATACTGATTTGAAGAATAGTCCCAAATTTGCTTTTGGTCACGGCTTGAGTTATTCTACATTTGAGTATTCGGATTTGAAATTATCAACTACTAAAATCAATGCCAATGGAACAGTTGAGGTTTCTTTCAACTTGACTAATTCGGGAAAATTTGCAGGTGATGAAGTAGTGCAGTTATATTTAAGAGATAAGGTTGGGTCAGTAGTTCGACCAATTATTGAATTGAAAGATTTTCAAAAAATTCATTTGAATGTTGGTGAAACAAAAACGATTAATTTCACCATTGACCAAGAGAAGTTGTCTTTTTATAATCAACAATTAGAATGGGGTACTGAACCAGGAGATTTTGATTTGATGATCGGATCATCTTCATCTGATATCCGTTTAAGAACTACTTTTGAATTGGTAAAATAAGCCAAATTTGAAATTTCAAAATTAAGTTGAGTAGATTGTAGTTTGAGTAAGGGATGCTAAAAAGTTTTTAGTATCCCTTACTTTTTTTAAGCCATTTATAAATTTTGTTCGTTTGGGTTTATATAGTATATTCGTTGCACCCATAAATGCACACCAATACTAAAATTGAATTCATGTTAAAAGAGGTAATTGCAAATAAAGAACAGTACCAACCTGGTTTATCTACCGATTGTGTCATTTTTGGTTTCCATGATAATCAATTGAAAGTCTTATTGATTAAAACCAAATACAGTGAGAATTGGGCTTTGCCTGGAGGTTTTGTTCGTGTAGAGGAAAGTATTGATGAAGGTGCGGTGAATGTATTGCAACGGAGAACGGGCTTGAAGGGAATTTTTCTACGACAGTTTGCTACTTTTGGTAAAGTGAATCGCAACCCAAGAGAATTTAGTGAAAACACCTTGCGTTTTTTTGGAATACCTAAAGCAGAAGCAGAATGGTACCTTGGACGTTTTGTTACCATAGGCTATTATGCTCTAGTAGATTTTTTACAAGCGGTTCCGCAACCGGAAGGGGATAACGAAATCGTAAAATGGATAGACTGTCATTCGATTCCCAATTTGATTTTAGATCACAAAGAAATTTTTGATAAAGCGCTCGAAACACTCCGAATGGAATTGAATCAAGTTCCTGTAGGCTATAATTTATTACCAGAAAAATTTACAATACCAGAATTACAAAAATTATATGAAACCATTTTAGGAAGACAATTGGATCGACGAAATTTTCTTCGCAAAATCACTTCGATTGGGATTTTGACTAAATTGGACGAGAAGAAAAGTAATGTGGCTCACAAAGCACCTAACTTATATTCATTTGATAAAGTAAGATACGAAGAGGTTTTAAAAAACGGGTTGCACCAAGGATGGTAATAGTCATAAAAAAGGGTTGTCGATAGACAACCCTTTTTTATTTATAAATTTTTCAATTCACCAGCATCAGTGTATTGAATTGTAAATTCATGTGTTGTCAAATTGGCTTTCAATTGTGCTATCTCGTCTTCGTTTCTCCAAACAAGGTGCAATTCATTCTCATCAGTGGTTCCAAATTCCAAAGTTCCTGAAAAGGCTTTAGATGTATTTCGTAGGCGAAGCATTTCTAATTGTTGTAGTACTACTTCTTTTTTCAATCCTTCTTGAATATTTTCCATACTCAAAGTGGTTCTGTTGATTTCTTTGTGCCCGTCTTTGCCTGCTTTTTCTACTCCCTCATAATCATTGGTACCTGCAAAAATATCCAAATACCAAATTTGAGGTATTCCCGGCATAAAGAGTTGGATTGCTCTGGCTAAAGCTAATTTTTGTTCGTTTTCACCTAGCGCACTAAAGTAAGTGGCGTTAACTTGGTAATACGATATTTTTTTTCCGTCGGCACCGTATAAGTTTTTTACCAATCCACCACGCTCAATGATGAGGTGCATCAATTCTTCGATTTCGGTGTCTTCTAACAATCCTTTTTGGTACACACCATTTACGTCTTTTCCTTTTAGGTCTAAAACTGGAATCCCGTCGTGGCAACCTAGCATGTTGACTGTTTTCAATCCTTTTGCAATAACTTCTTTTGCCCAAGTTAGCAGCGCTTTGTTCGTACCTTTTTCAATAGCATGAATACACAAACCAGGCAAGAAGAAATCATAAATAGCATAGCCTTCTTTGGCTACTTCATCGTGAAGGTGTAAGCCGTATTCGGCATGAATTTCAGGTAATAATTCCAAGTTATTTTTGGTGGCAATCTCATTGATTCGAGCCAAATAATCCCAAGTTCCAGGTTTGTTGAAGAAATTGCTTTCGCCAATGGCTTTGTGCAAATAAGCAAAGGCATCCAATCGCAAAATTTGTCCGCCATAACTCGCAACTTTAGCCAATACGTCTTCATAAAATTCCCAAACTAAAGGTGAATTAGCATTGACATCCATCTGTCCTAAATACTCTCGTTTGTTGTTTACTATTTTCAGTACTTCCAAAGTTATTGCAGTGTCTATACCTAAATCAATAGTTTGAATATCTTGGTTCTCCTCAATAGCATGATTTACTTTTTCACAAATGATATTGGCTGTTTCGGGAGTTATCGCTTGTATTGATTGTAAGTCGGTAACTGTGATTTTTTGAAGCGTTACTTTTTGGTAAAAAGTGTTCCAATACGGTCTTTCTTGTCCGTCAGGGAAAACGATGTTTAAAATTGGCAAACCTGATTTCCGCATGAATAGTTTGTCCAAATACTCTTTGTTAGGAACAATAATACCATCTTCTCCAAGTGTTCCATTGTCTTTCCAGAATTCGTTCCAATCAATAAAGAAGTCTTTGAATTTCGATTGATCTCCGTTTGCAATTAAATCTTTGAATTGCGGAGAGGCAACGGATAAGTGGTTTAAGACAATGTCAAACTTCAATTGAATATTCAATTCTTTCAAAGCTTCAATGTCTTTTTTAGAAACTAATTCTTCGTTGATGTCGTAATTAATAATAGAAAAACCTCGGTCCAAGTCACTATTGAAAAAGGTAGGCAACACATAAAACAGAGAAAAAGTATTTTTAAACTCTGGCAGTTGAAGCATGTTAACGATATCCTTTAATTGGGTTCCAATACTATCTGGATAAGCGTTTAACATGACACCATTAGGGATGCTTTTTTTCTGAGTGATTACTGACATTGTATATTAGTGTTAGTTGTGTGTAGTTTTTAGTTGTTTTTTCAGTTGAGGCAGCGCAATGGCTTCATTAGACTGAATTTTTGCCAAAGTTACTAATAAAAATTACGAACTAAAAGGCTGTTATTTCAATTATGGTCAAAATGTATAAGATGATTTATGGTACATCTATTAAATGCAAAGAAATACAACAAAAATTTCGTGAGCTGTTATAATCGTTGCTAATTTAATAAGTTGTAACTTACATAGAAACAGAAAATTATAAAGTAGAAAACGAGCATTTTTTTGTGCCTATCAAAATCTAAAAAGTGTGAATTATGCAAGTTTTAGTAGCAATTGTATAAGTTGACAAGGAATATATCGCACGACATTTATATAGATAACCCATTAAATAATCCAATTTTGACATTATTCATCAAACACATGGTTAGTAACCGCTGTAAAATGGCGGTGAAAGAAGAGTTGAAAAAACTAGGTCTTCATTATGTTTTTGTGGACTTAGGGGAAGTAAAAATCAAAGAAACGATTTCGTTAGAAAAGCGTGAACTATTGAAATTAAACTTGCATCACTCGGGACTTGAATTAATGGACGATAAAAAAGCGATGTTGATTGAAAAAATCAAAACAATTATTATTGAAATGGTTCATCACTCAGAAGAAATTATCAAAATTAATTTTTCAGATTATTTAAGTACTAAAATGAATCACGATTATACGTACTTATCTAACTTGTTTTCAGAATCGCAATCAACAACAATTGAACATTATATCATTTTGCATAAAACGGAACGTATTAAGGAATTAATAAGTGATGGTGAATATAATATAACTGAAATTGCTTGGAGAATGGGTTACAGTAGTGTGGCACATTTATCCAATCAATTCAAAAAAGTAACGGGGCAGTCACCTTCTATTTTTAAACAATTGAAAAACAAACACCGATGCCCAATCGAGGAAATTTAATTAGGTTCTTACTTTTCAAAATCCAATTACAATTCTAAATGTGGGAATAGTATAATTTTTACCTAAAGTTATGTAATACGTTTCATTTTTATTGATGTCATCTTTGTTTAGTTGTGAAAATAACTTCACAGATAAATAAAGACAAAATGAATCTAACTGAATTAAAAGGAAACTGGGAAGAACAAAAAGGGAAACTAAAACAAAAATTTGCCACCCTAACCGATGACGATTTTTTATTTTTAGAAGGGAAGAAGGATGAAATGCTTGGGAAACTTCAAGTCAAGTTGGGTAAAACCAAAGAAGAATTACACAAGATAATTGAAGCACTTTAATTTCAACGTATGAAACATACACTTTTTACTGTAGCTTCATTTACACTACTTGCGCAAAGCGTTGGGAGTTGTAAGACAGAACCTAAAACGGTGACTGAAGAAAAGGTTATCGTAGCCAGAGAAAATTTGAAAGAAGCCAAGAAAGCCGCAAGTGCAGAAGAATGGAAAGAATTCAAAGAAAAAACGGATGCTATAATTGCACAAAACAAAATTCAATTGATTGAATTACGGACTAAAATGCATGAAGCAAAAGAAAGTGTGGATTCTGATTATGAAGAAGATGTTGCCGAACTAGAGCGTAAAAATAATGAGCTCAAAGCGACATTGGAACAATATAAAAACGATAGTAACAGTGATTGGGAATCATTCAAAATTGAATTCAATCATGATGCTGACGAATTAGGTTTAGCTATTAAGGATTTTACAATTAATAATACTAACAACTAGTATTACATAAAACTTTAATAGGAGAGAATTATTGCTATACACTTAAAAATAAAAAAAATGAAAAATTCAAAAATTAGTTTTGCAATTGTATTTTTTTTGGCTGTAATGCACATTGTGACAGCACAAGAAAAAAGTGAGTACAAACTCGGATTTAAAGGGGGAGTTAATTTTACCAATGTTGGAACTACCACAGGTGTTACTAATAAGTCCTTAACAGGTGTTCATTTTGGCTTATTTGCTAAATTGCCCATAACCAATTCGTTTGCGGTGCAGCCGGAGTTGTATTTTACAACTAAAGGAGGTGAACTTACCTATCAAAATGTGGTTGTTGACGGAACAGCAAAGTTCAATTTAAATTATATTGAAGTACCCGTTTTGGCAGTATTTAAAATATTTCCAGGTTTTAATTTTCAAGTAGGACCGTATGCATCCTATTTAGTCAGTTCAAAGGTGACTAATGTGAATGATGTGACATTTAATTTTGAAGATAATATTCAATCTGGGGATTTTAACAAGTTTGATACTGGTTTAATGGCAGGTTTTGGTATTGACATCAAATCAGTAGAAATAGGTGTTCGTTATAATTTTGGATTACTTAAAGTAGGAAAAGACAAAACATATTTAGGTACTAATTATATTTTTCCTGACGGAAAAAATAGTGCTATAAATGCTTATGTTTCGTATTCTATATTTTAAGAAGTACAAAGATAAGGCACATCTTAAGCCATCTTAGCTGTTAAAAGCTAGGGTGGTTTTTTGTTTTTACAAATAAAAAACCTTCCTGCTTTTTGTAGCTAAAAATCCATAAAAGTGGGAATGATATAACTCTTTCACATAATTGTATAATACGAACAATCAAATACCAATCCACCTTTGTATAGACGTTTTTAACCTTAAAACAAATACAATGAAAATTAAAAATCTACTTTCGACTATTGCAATGCTATGTGTTGTGTTATTTACGGGATGTGCTAAAGATGATTTTGTGGAAGTCCTTGGCGAATGCCCAATAGTAATAGCTACATCACCAATTGATGGCGCTTTTAGCGTTCCTTTGAGCCAAACGATTACGGCTACTTTTAATAAAGAAATGAATCCAGCTACCATTAACGCAACCTCATTCACAGTTGCTGCTAATGGTGCACTTATAGCTGGAACAATAAGTTATAGTGGGGTAGTGGCATCATTTGATCCAACTACTTCCCTTTTGGCAAATACGATTTACACTGCAACAATTACGACCCTAGTAAAGGATGAAGCTGGTAATGCAGTACAAACTAATTATGTTTGGATGTTTACAACTGGAATTTCACCTTTTGTAATGGCAACTAGTCCCATAAATGAAGCAGTAAACGTAGCTCTTAACGAAAAGGTTACCGCTACATTCAATAAACCGATGAATCCGAGTACCATAAATACGAATTCATTTATTGTCACTCAAGCAGGAACAATTGTTTCTGGAAGCGTAAGCTATTCGGGAGTTGAGGCGACTTTTACACCATCCACTTTGTTAGTTACCAATACAATTTATACAGCAACAATTACTACTATTGCCGAAGATACTTCTGGAAATCCAGTATTAGTTGATTATACTTGGACCTTCACAACAGATGTAGCACCCACTGTAACTTCTACTAGCCCAATAGATAACGCCACTGGTGTAGCACTAAATAAATCGATTACCGCTACTTTTTCTGTACCAATGAACGCTCCCACTTTAACAGCGAGTAGTTTCGTTATTAAACAAGCAAATACAATAGTGACAGGTGTAATTTCATATTCAGCCAATACAGTAACATTTGTACCCTCATCTCCATTAATTGAAAACAAAGTATATACCTGTACTATTAGCACTGATGTGAAAAATACAAACGGGACGAATATGGCAACTGACTATGTTTGGGATTTTACTACGATAGTACCAATAGTAGTACCAACTCCACCTGTTGCAACAACCGGTTTGTTTTTTGGGGTTTTTGGCGGAAATGCAGGAGTTACAAATCAAGGTCTCTTTACTGTAGTATACGGAAATTTAGGAACCACTGCGGCCTCGTCATTAATTACGGGTTTCACAGATGGGACGAGTAGTGATGTGTACACGGTAACTCCGCTCAACAATGGTTTGGTAACCTCTCAAATATATGCTGCAGCTCCTGCTCCTGGTAGTGCAAGTAGAGCTGTTACTGCATTAGCCGGATTGAATGCCGCAACAGCAGCTTATTTGAGTATTTCTCCAGCATCTATGCCTGGCGGAATTGATCCTGGTGCAGGGGAATTAGGTGGATTAACATTACCACCTGGTGTATACAAATCAGATGGTGGAACGTTTAATATTACCAATGGTAATTTAACTTTAGATGCACAAGGCGATGCAAATGCGATTTTTGTTTTTCAATGTGCATCAGCTTTAACAGTTGGAGACGCAGCGCCAAGTAGTGTTGTTTTAATCAACGGGGCATTAGCTAAAAATATTTATTGGTATGTGGGAAGTGCAGCAGTGATTAACTATGCAGGTGGAGGAATTATGAATGGGACTATTATTGCCAATTCAGGTGTTACTTTATCTTCTCCTGCTAATAGTACTAATTCGGCGGTAACTACCTTAAATGGTAGAGCTATTTCATTAGTTGCTTCTGTAACTATGGTGAATACCGTTATTAATGTTCCTAACTAGAAGTATTTAAGAAGTAATTATTCCCGTCCTAGGGCGGGAACTATTCAAAATCAATAAAAAACAAAACAATGAAAGCTACATTTAACTTTAATGAGATTCCAAGTTCAACGAAGATCTCAAACCGCTATGCATTTAGAAATATTTTAATAATTGCATTAGTTTGGTTCAATGGTATGAGTACGATTCAAGCACAAGAGGTGCGCTATACGGAGCCGTCTTGGTGGTTTGGTGTGGCTGGCGGTGCCAATTTTAATTTTTATCGTGGGTCGACACATCAATTGAATTCGGGGTTTACACCTTTGACTACTTTTCACGAGGGTGATGGAATTGGTCTTTTTGTTGCCCCTTTACTGGAATACCATAAACCCAATACCCGATTGGGATTCCAATTGCAGTTTGGGTTTGATGATAGAAAAGCCAAATTTGAACAAGCAAAAACAGTTTGTGATTGCCCTGCCGATTTAAAAACAGAAATTAGTTACTGGACTGTAGAGCCTAGTTTGCGTTTTGCACCATTTCAGTCCAATTTTTATTTGTTTGGTGGGCCTCGATTTGCTTTTATAAATGAAAAGTCTTTTGTCTATCAGTTGGGAATCAATCCAGCTTACCCAAGTCAATCGACAAGCCCTGAAGTTACAGGTGACTTTGATCAAGTTAACCAAACGATTATTTCAATGCAAATTGGAGCAGGAATTGATATTCTATTGTCATCAAATAAAAACAAAACTCAGTTTGTTTTATCTCCTTTTGCTTCGTTTCATCCTTATTTTGGACAAAATCCAAGATCAGTCGAGACATTAAATATAACTACTATTCGCGCAGGGGTAGCTCTAAAAATGGGGAGTGGAAGACGTGTAGAAACTACAGCAGAAGTAATTGAGGCTGCAGAACCAGATGTGCAATTCTCTGTTTTTGCCCCAGCAAATGAGCCTGCTAAACGACGAGTGAGAGAGGTTTTTCCACTTCGAAATTATATATTTTTTACTGAAGGGAATACAGAAATACCTGCTCGTTATACTGTGCTTAAAAAAGAAGAAGTGAAAGATTTTGGTGAAAACCAATTAGAGATGGTTACTCCAATACTTGCTTCAGGTCGTTCTGAAAGGCAAATGAATGTCTATTACAACTTGATTAATATTGTCGGAATTCGAATGGTGCACTATCCATTAACGTCAATTGTTTTGGTTGGTTCTTCCGAAAATGGCCCTGCTGAAGGTTTAAAGATGGCGCGATCAGTTGCAGCCTATTTGCACCAAACTTTTGATATAGATACCAATAGAATTCAATCTCAAGGACAATTTAAACCTAAAGTGCCTTCTGCAAAAAAAGGAAAGAAAAATGAATTGTATTTACTTGGAGATAGCGACAGAAGAGTTACTATTGAAACACTTTCTCCAGAATTGTTGGCCGAATTTAAAAGCGGATCAGCGTCAGCCAATAAAGAAAATACTATGCGTGATGGTGCGCCAGAATCTAGTTTTGTACAATTTGAAGCTAAAGGTGCCGAAAAAGGATTGACTTCTTGGTATGTTCAGATGGAAGATGATAATGGGAAAAACAGTTCGTTTGGTCCTTTTGTCAATGATAAAGCAAGTATTTCTGGACAATCTATTTTAGAAAACAAACCCGAAGGCGATTTCAAAATCAAGCTAATCGGATTAACCAAAAATGGAAAAACGATACATAAAGAAACTAAGGCACATGTAGTTCTTTGGAAACCAACCCCAATTGAAGAAGGGATGCGTTATAGTATTTTGTTTGAATTTGATGAATCCAAAGCTATAGGAATGTATGATAACTATTTGGAAGAAGTGGTGGCTCCAAAAATACCAAAAGATGGCATTGTACTTATTCACGGTCATACTGACACGATTGGGAATATCAACTACAATTTAAAACTTTCGAAATCAAGAGCTAATGATGTTAAGAATACTTTAGAAAAAGCCTTACAAAAATTAGGCAGAACCGATGTAAAATTTGAAATAACTGGCTTTGGTGAAGACTCAAACTACGCACCTTTTAAAAATGAATACCCTGAAGAACGATTTTACAATAGAACAGTAATTATAGATATTTTTCAAGAATCGAATAGCACTCTAAATCAAAGTGCAAAAAATGTACGTTAATACTAATTCTTAAATCCATACCAAATGAAAAAATTATCTCTTTATGCTATGATACTGTTGGTATCATTAAGCAGTTTTTCCAACCCTATTTTTGCAGCTGAAAAAAATTCAAAAACTCCTACTGAAACTAAAGCAGTTCAAGCCGAAGTGGCTAAATTGGAAACCCGATTGGAATCCATTAGAGCCATGGATAAGTCTACTTTAGATCGGTCTGAAAAAAGGGTGTTACGAAAAGAAGTTCGTGCCATAAAAGCGGAATTAAAAGAGAAAAGACACGGTGTTTATGTGTCCGTTGGCGCTTTTATTATCATTATCTTATTACTAATAATACTATTGTAAGCGAGTCAATGATAATTTGCATTAATGTATTTTATTGAACAAAAAACCTGTAAGCAATTACAGGTTTTTTGTTTTTTGGGATAAAAAAAACTCCTTAATTTCTTAAGGAGTTTAATCGGTGGGCGATGAGGGGTTCGAACCCCCGACCCCCTCGGTGTAAACGAGGTGCTCTGAACCAGCTGAGCTAATCGCCCGATTGCAATTTGTAAATTTTCATTCCCTTATTGCGAGTGCAAATATACAGCTGTTTTTTGTATTTGCAAGAAAAAAAGGAAAAAAATTATAAAATTTCTGCAACTACAAAAGTACTTCCCCCCACATAGATAAAATCAGATGACTGCGCATTTTGCTTGGCTTTTTCGTAAGCATCTGAAACAGAATTGTATATTTCTCCAATTAATCCAAATCCGTTTGCTTTTTGAGCCAAAATAGTTGCGTCTAGTCCGCGAGGAATATTGGGCTTGCAAAAATAATAAATAGCATTTTTTGGGAATAAAGGCAAAACCTCGTCTAAATCTTTATCATTAACAACTCCTAAAACTATATGTAAGCCCTCAAAAGATTCTTTTTGGATTTGGTTTAAAACTATTGTAAGTCCATGAGTATTATGTGCCGTGTCGCAAATTATTTTAGGAAAGTCACCCAATTGTTGCCAACGACCTTGAAGACCAGTATTTTTCACTACTTGGGATAAACCTTTTTCCCAGTGTGACTCGGTAGTTTGGAAAGTTGTATTTTGATTTAAAACTGAAAGAGTCTGAATCACTGTTTTTTTATTGTGAACTTGGTAATCTCCAATTAAGTCTGAGGGAAAGGTAGCGGTAATCAAATCAGAGGCAAAGTAGATTTTGCTATGATTTGCTTTGGCTGTAGCCAAAAAAACTGGCTGTGTGTCAGGATTATATTCGCCAATGACGACTGGAATATTCGATTTGATGATTCCCGCTTTCTCTGTAGCAACTGCCGCTAAAGTATTTCCTAAGAACTGAGTATGATCCAAACCAATATTGGTAATCACCGAAACCAAAGGCGTAATGATGTTGGTAGCATCTAATCGGCCACCCATTCCAACTTCAATAATAGCAATGTCTATTTTTTCTTTCGCAAAATAATCAAAAGCCAATCCAACACTCATTTCGAAGAAACTCATATCATTCGTTTCAAAAAACGATTGGTGTTGGTTCACAAAGTCACAAACAAAGTCTTCAGGAATCATCTCGCCATTGATTTTGATGCGCTCTCTAAAGTCTTTTAAATGAGGTGAGGTATACAAACCTACTTTGTATCCCGCTTCTTGAAGCACAGAAGCCAACATGTGAGAACTAGAACCTTTTCCATTAGTACCCGCTACATGAACGCATTGCAATTGGGTTTCGGGATGTCCCAAATAATCCATAAGCAAATGAACGTTCGTCAAGTCTTTCTTGTATGCCGAAGCTCCCTGTAGTTGATACATCGGAAGTTGATTAAAGAGCCAATTTAGGGTTTCAGGATAGTTCATTTTTCAAGAAAAAAAGTAATTGTTTAAAATATTTTTCAATTTTTTTAGTTTACTATTGCATCGAAAAGTATCTTTATTGCAAATTTCAAACAATTTTTAGAATTTAAGCTCAAAAATCAAGAATAATATATGTTTAGTTTACTACAATTACAGTCTGACACAATTGCTAATGCTGCCTCTAATGTGGTGGTTGAAAAAATCGCTACCAATACTGAAATCTCTGTATTAGAGTTTATATTCAAAGGTGGTTTCTTTTTGATTCCTATCGCTATTTTATTGTTCTATACTATTTATGTAATTATTGAACGATACTTATACATTAGTAAAGCTTCTGCTATCGATAGTCGTTTGATGGTTGATGTACGTGATCAATTGAATTTAGGTAATTTAGATTTGGCGAGAAGTATTGTAGAAAGAAGTAATTCGGCTTCGGGAAACATTTTAAAAGAAGGGATTCTAGTAATTGGAAGACCCATTGCTGAAATCGAATCGAATATGGATCGTGCTGCCGATATTGAAATTGCACAAATGGAAAGTAAATTAGGACATTTAGGTTTGATTGCTGGTATTGCGCCAACATTAGGATTTATTGGAACTATCTCTGGAGTAATTAAGATTTTTTATAGTATTTCGGTAACGGAAAATATTAGTATTGGAAATATTTCAGGAGGTTTGTATGAGAAAATGATTAGTAGTGGTTCTGGATTAGTTGTTGGTATTATTGCCTATAGTGCGTACCACTTGTTAAATGGTAAAATTGATAATTTTGCCTTGAAGATTCAGAAACAAATTTTAGAATTTGTCAATATTATTCAAAAAGCATAAGTATGTCAATTAAACGTAAAAGAAGATTTCATGCTGAAGTGGCGACCTCGTCACTGAGTGATATTATGTTTTTTTTATTGTTGTTTTTTTTAATCATTTCCACCTTGGCAAATCCTAATGTGATTAAAATGACTTTGCCAAAGGCACAAGCCAATGAAAAAACAAACAAGCAATTCATTAGCCTTTCGGTTACAGAAGATAAAAAATTCTACATAGACAAAGAGCCAGTTACATTCGAAGCTTTAGAGAGTACTTTAATGTCAAAAATGAACGGTACAAAAGATCAAACTGTTGTGGTACGAATTCCATTTAATTTGCAAGTACAAGATTTAGTGGATGTATTGCAAATAGGTGTTCGAAACAATTTAAAGTTCGTAATAGCCACGAGTCCTAAATAAGGAGTTTTGTCATTCCGAATTTATTTCGGAATCTATAAAAATAGAAATCAATTGTTTAAAGAAACTGAACCAAGTTCAGTTTGACAAGAATAAGATTTCAAAGCTTCTTAATTCAAATTGAAGTTGTACACAATTTTTCCCACTTGTCTTTCTGGTGCATCACTACTAGCATCCCATTTAGTATTCATTGCAGCCAATTTTGCTTGATCTAGCAAACATTTTGCAGTATTCGTAGTTCCTTTAATTCCTGCAATGGCACTTATTGTTTTCCCGTTTCGATCTACTGAAACTTCTACGACTACTTTCCCCTCTTCATTGCAGGTGTATTTTGGTGCCGGTTTAGAAATTGCTTTTCGATTACCCAAAGAATAGCCTCCTCCAATTCCGTTCCCTGAGCCACCACCAGATCCAGCTCCATAGCCACTGCCGTTACCTATTCCGTTTCCAGTACCATTACCGCCACCTGTTCCTCCGCCAGAGCCGCCATTGCCATAATAGCTAGTAGCGCTCAAACTTCCGTTTGACTTCCCTTTGTTTCCTGCCGTTTTATCATCACCAACGCCGCCTTTGTTGGATCCTTTCAGAATACTTGAAAGCGCATCGCTGGTTGTATTCGAAACTTTAGGTTTGATTACTTCAGGTTTGACTTCATCTTTAACTACAGTAGTTTTTTGGTCTGTTTTTTCATTTTTAGGAATAACAACACTCTCTTCAGTACTATTTTCTTGAGCAATTATAGCCTCGTCAGGAGTATTGGTTGTAGGTGTTTCTTTTACCTGGTTTTGAACTTCAAGCACTTCGCTTTCATAATTACTACCAGATCCTAAATCACTATCTCCAAAATTAACAGACACGCCGCCTCCGCCACCACCAGTTAGCTCTGCCAAATTAGATGGCGGCCAAAATCGGATGAAAAATAAAATCAACAACATCATCGCGTAGATAATCAGCGAAAAAGCTAAGGATTTTTTTTGGTCTGAAGAAGGAGTAAAACCCATGTGTTTTGTTTAATTGTAAAAGACTTTTTAAAAACGTCGAAATGTACTAAAAATTGTCAAGAGTGAAAAGAAATAGTTGCAGTTTCAATACTTATTTTTTGAATTTGGAATACTTAAATTCCGTTTTTAAAAAGTATCTTTGATTTTATTTTTATAACAAATCAACCTAATTATTTTAAATTATTATGGATTTTAATCTGACCGAAGAACATAAAATGATTCAACAAGCGGCGCGAGATTTTGCTCAAAATGAATTATTACCAGGGGTTATTGAAAGAGATGAAAACCAAACATTTCCTACTGAACAAGTAAAAAAAATGGGAGAATTAGGTTTTATGGGAATGATGGTGGATCCTGAATACGGTGGAAGTGGATTAGATACTGTTTCTTATGTATTAGCTATGGAAGAAATTTCTAAAGTAGATGCTTCGGCTTCTGTGGTAATGTCTGTCAATAATTCTTTAGTATGTTGGGGATTGCAAACTTTTGGTACAGAAGAGCAAAAACAGGAATGGTTGCCAAAACTAGCATCAGGTGAAATACACGGTGCTTTTTGTTTAAGCGAACCAGAAGCAGGAAGTGATGCTACTTCTCAAAGAACTACCGCCATAGACATGGGAGATCATTATTTAGTAAACGGAACTAAAAATTGGATTACTAATGGAAATTCAGCTTCTTTTTACATTGTAATAGCACAAACCGATGTAGCTAAAAAAAGCAAAGGAATCAACGCATTAATAATGACTAAGGATATGCCGGGTTTTTCAATTGGCCCTAAAGAACAAAAAATGGGAATCAGGGGTTCTGATACACATTCATTACTGTTTTCGGATGTTAAAGTGCCTAAGGCGAATCGCATTGGCGAAGACGGATTTGGATTTAAGTTTGCCATGAAAACGTTGGCTGGAGGTCGAATCGGAATTGCTGCTCAAGCTTTAGGAATTGCTTCTGGGGCGTATGAATTAGCTTTGAAATATTCTAAAGAAAGAAAAGCTTTTGGTACTGAAATTTGTAACCATCAAGCGATTGCTTTTAAATTAGCGGATATGGCCGTAAATATTGAAGCTGCTAGGCATTTATGTATGAAAGCTGCTTGGGACAAAGACAATCATCATAATTATGATATTAGTGGCGCTATGGCAAAATTATTTGCTTCGCAAGTAGCCATGGATACGGCTGTAGAAGCCGTTCAAATTCATGGTGGTAATGGGTATGTAAAAGAATACCATGTAGAACGCATGATGCGCGATGCTAAAATCACTCAGATATACGAAGGAACTTCTGAAATTCAGAAAATTGTGATCTCGAGATCGGTTTTAGCAGATTAATTTTTTGTGACTACTTAATAAAGGTTCTTATTCTTGTTTTCAATGAATAAGAACCTTTATATTTTATAAGGATAAAAAATTTAATTTAGTTTGAATTGGTTTTGTTTATTTTTGCTTTATGAAAAATATAATTGTTACCGGAACGAGTAGGGGTATTGGATTGGAATTAGCTTTGCAGTTAGCTGCAAAAGGACATCGAGTTTTAGCGCTTTCTAGAACGATTCCTCAAGCATTATTGGGTAACGAAAATATCAGTTGCCTTTCGGTTGATTTAGCTAACGAGTCTGATTTGCAAAAAGTTGCGGACTATTTGAATGGGACTTGGAAACAAGTGGATGCTGTGATTCATAATGCGGGTAGTTTATTATTGAAACCTTTTTCAGAAACTTTGCAAGCTGATTTTGAAAGCATCTATAAAGTTAACGTTTTTGGTGTGGCCAATTTGACTCGCGTAGCCTTACCTTATTTACAAAAAGGAAGTCATGTGGTAACCATTAGTTCTATGGGTGGAATTCAAGGTAGTTTGAAATTTCCAGGTTTAGCTGCCTATAGTTCAAGTAAGGGAGCTGTCATTACATTGTCTGAATTGTTAGCCGAAGAGTACAAAGAACAAGGAATAGCCTTTAATGTATTGGCACTTGGTGCAGTTCAAACTGAAATGTTAGCCGAAGCTTTTCCAGGGTATCAGGCGCCAATTTCAGCGGCTGCAATGGCGGAGTATATAGTTGATTTTACTTTGAAGGGGAATAAATATTACAACGGAAAAGTATTGGAAGTGTCCTCTTCAAATCCATAATAAAGTCTTGTTTTGAGCGAAACCTTATCTAGATATTTACCAGAACACGCGGTCAAACCTGTTTTTGAATTGATTGTGTCTAATCAAGTGCATCTAAAAATTGTTAATGAGCGCCAAACTCGTCATGGCGATTATCGAAGAGGTTTGAGTGGCAAGCATGAAATAACGGTAAATGCAAGTTTGAATCAATACAAGTTTTTGATTACATTAATTCATGAAATTTCGCATCTTGTAGCTTTCGAAAAATTTGGTAGGAATATTAAACCCCATGGTGAGGAATGGAAAATCACCTTTCAGCGTTTGATGGTGCCGTTTATTCGACCAGAAATTTTTCCCCTACACCTTTTACCTTTGTTAGCTAGACATTTTCGAAACCCTTCAGCGAGTAGTGACACGGATACGACTTTATCATTGGCACTCAAACAATTTGACCAACAAAATGATAAAAATTATGTTTTTGAGATTCCGTACGGGAGCGTTTTCCGAATTTCGAATGGGAAAATATTTAAAAAAATAGCAGTTAGAACCAAACGGTTTGAATGTGTAGAAATCAGCACGGGTAAAACCTATTTATTTAATCCAAATGCAGAGGTAGAGTTGCTGAAATTAAATTAATATCCGTTCAAAACAGCTTCTCTTACTTTTTTAAATAAATTAGAAGAATATACAAATTTGACTACGGCTTTATTTTCTGTTCTGAATATTTCTTCTTTAGTTCCTTCCCAAGCAATTAATCCTTTTTTTAGAAAAACAATTTTCTCACCAATCTCCATTACCGAGTTCATATCATGAGTATTGATTACTGTTGTAATGTTATATTCTTTGGTGATTTCTTGAATTAAATTATCAATTACGGTGGCTGTTTCGGGATCTAAACCTGAATTGGGTTCGTCACAAAATAAGTATTTTGGATTGTTTACTATGGCGCGAGCTATAGCAACACGTTTTTGCATACCTCCCGATATTTCAGCAGGTTTTTTATGATGTGCTTCGACTAAATTGACACGTTCAATAACAAAATCGACACGTTCTTTAATTTCTTTTGCACTTTTATTGGTAAACATTTTTAAAGGGAAGCCAATATTTTCCTCTACAGTCATACTGTCAAACAAGGCGCTTCCTTGAAAAACCATTCCAATTTCACTTCGAAGCTCTCGTTTTTCATCTTGGGTCATCTCACCATAAATTCGACCATTGAATGCAATTGTTCCTTTGTCAATTTCATGAACTCCTAAAAGTGATTTTATAAACACAGTTTTACCAGAGCCACTCTGACCAATTACTAAACTTGTTTGTCCAGCTTCAAAACAAGTACTAATACCTTTTAATACTTTTTGATCTCCAAATTTCTTTTCAATATTTACAACTTCAATCATTAGCTTAACAAAATTTGGGTGAGTAAATAGTTGGTAATTATTATCAAAACGGATGTCCAAACAAAGGAGACTGTACTCGCTTTTCCTACTTCCAAAGCGCCTCCTTTCATGTAATATCCATGGAAGGAAGGTATGGTTGCTAAAATAAATGCAAAGGCCAATGTTTTTATGAAAGCGTATGTAATATGAAAAGGAATAAACTCCACTTGGATACCGGTGATAAACTCTGTTTCAGTAGCAAATCCGCCATAAACAGCAGCCAAATATCCTCCAAAAATTCCTAAAAACATAGCGATGCCAATAACAAAAGGATAAAGGAATAGCGCTATAATTTTTGGGAATACTAAATAATTTAAGGAGTTGACTCCCATTACTTCTAAAGCATCTATCTGTTCTGTAACTCGCATCGTTCCAATACTTGATGTAATAAATGAACCCATTTTACCAGCCATAATGATAGAGATAAAAGTAGGTGCAAATTCTAAAATTACAGATTGTCTTGTTGCAAATCCAATTAAGTATCTCGGAATTAACGGATTAGTTAAGTTTAATGCAGTTTGGATAGCTACTACTCCCCCCACGAAAAACGAAATAAAACATACAATACCTAATGAATCAATGATTAAATCATCAATTTCTTTCAGAATGAGTTGTTTCATCACACTCCATTTTACAGGTCGGTTGAACATGTCTTTCAACATGAGGAAATAACTGCCTATTTGGGTTAAATATTTGATGACTATCATAATTTTTTTAATTCAAGCTAAATTACAAAAAAGGGACTAGTTTTATTCGAATTGGCAAAGTAGTTTTTACTACTTCATTTATCAAATTAGTTTGGCTTTCATTTTCTGAAGGCGGTATTTTCTAATAAATTGGGCTTGTTCATTAGAAACTAACATGGGTTTTTTGGCTAATTTGGCCTTCCAAAAGCCAATTAAATAATCAAAAAACAAAAAGGGTTTGCCTTTTCGCATGGCTAATTTTAAAGAGGCAATAGCGGTAATTACAAAACCATAACCCAAAGTGTAAAATGCTTCACCCTGTTTGTAGCGTGCTGTTTTGTTGTAATTAGCTCCTGTTGGTTTCAAGTGTTTTACATGCAAACTTTCGTCAGTAACCACTTTCCAATGGTAGAATTTACACAATAATTCATCAACTGTATCCCAACCCATTTGAGCTCTTAAGCCACCGATTTGTTTAAAAGTTGCTTTTCGATAGGCTTTTAACGCACCGCGAATGTGATCTTTATCGGTTAGGTTTTCTAAAATCCATTCTCCATTTTTTTCGATATAGCAAAAACCACCTACCATTCCAATAGATGAATCAGAGTTAAAATGTTGAATTATAGTTTCGAAATAATTAGATGGAAAAATTAAATCGGAATCTGCTTTTACAATCAAATCGTAGTCTTCGTCAATAGATTCTAATCCTTTTTGAAAAGCCTGAATTACTTTACTTCCTGGCAAATGAATCGCGCTGGAGGTTTTGGTTACCAATGAAATCCATGGGTGTTTTTCGGCGAAAGCCAAAACTATATCTGGAGTTTTATCAGTTGAATTGTCATTCACTACAATTACTTTCGTTGGAAGAACAGTTTGATCTACTAACGACTGTAATGTTAAAGCAATAAATTGTTCTTCATTGTATGTAGGAATAACGATATAATACTTCATTATTTTATTTTTTCGGCGTAAACGATATAATATCTTGGTGTAAAGAAACGCAACAATGGTCTAAAGCCAATCTTTTTTACAGGATGCGTAAATTTTTCTCTTGCGATGATTTTCCAACCTGTTTTTTCCAATAACCAATCCAATTGCCAGTCTTCAAATTCGTGATAATGTCTATCCCACATGTCTGTTTTGCTTCTATAAGCGGGAGAAAACCACAAACGTAGCGGAATGGATATTAATAGTTTATCTGATTTTACATTTTGTAAAATAGTATACGGATTTAGTAAATGTTCGAAAATTTCAAAGGCGGTAAAAACAGTGTAGTTTTCGTTTTGTAAAGCACTTTGATTGTTGTCTAAATCTTCTCCACTAGTATTTTTTACAGTATAACCATTTTCAATCATAATTTTTGAAAACGGATTGGGAACGCCTAAATCAAAAATAGTTTCTGAAGTAGTAATGTGTTTTTGTAAAAATTCTAAAGTGTGTTTGAACCTTTTATTTGGAAACGTTTTTTCGTACATAGTAATGATAAGGAACGGTCTGAAATCCGTTCTATTTTGTTAAAGTAACAAAGATAAATAAAGTTTTGAATTTTAAACTTTTAAAGAGTAGGATATCAATAAGAAATCCGCAGCTTATGAAATAAACTGCGGATTTACTATAACTGAATTAATTTAATATCGGTATACAAAAGCATTGATGTTCATTCCTGCTCCGACTGAAGCAAAAATTAAAACATCACCTTTATTGATTTCTTGATTTTCGATTTTACCTTGTAGTACTTGGTCAAAAAGTGTTGGTACAGTTGCAACACTGCTGTTTCCTAAATCGTGAATGCTCATTGGCATTACGTCTTTGGGAGGTGTTTTTCCGTATAGTTTATAGAATCGATGCACGATAGCTTCGTCCATTTTTTCATTCGCTTGATGAATCAATATTTTTTTCACATCGTCAATTCCTAAACCGCTTTTGTCCAAACAACTTTTCATAGCCGAAGGCACATTGCTTAATGCAAATTCATAGATTTTACGACCATACATTTTAATGTATTTAGTGTCGGGATCTAAATCAGTATTGTACGATTTTCCAAAGAATAAATATCCTGCTTCGTCATTGGCAAACGTAGCACTTTCGTAAGATAACATTCCGCTAGCATCATCTGAGGCTTCTATAATGGATGCTCCAGCTCCGTCAGAATAAATCATAGAATCTCGATCATGATCGTCTACAACTCTTGACAAAGTTTCCCCACCAATAACCAAACAACGTTTTGCCATGCCCGATTTGATAAAAGCGTTGGCTTGTAAGACACCTTCAATCCAACCAGGACAACCAAATAGGAGGTCGTAAGCGACGCATTTAGGATTCTGAATTTGTAATTTGTGTTTTACTCTTGTGGCTAAACTTGGTAACATATCCGATTGGATTGTCCCGTGTTTCACGTCGCCAAAGTTGTGCGCAAAAATAATATAATCAATGGTTTCAGGGTCTATATTGGCATTAGCTATTGCTTTTTGGGCTGCAAAAAAACCTAAATCTGATGAGGTGTATTGATTGTTAGCATAGCGTCTGTTTTCAATTCCAGTAATACTTTTAAATTTATTGACTACTACTTCATTTGGGTAGCCAAAAGGACTGCCATCTTCATTTAAAAAAACATGATCAGAAAAATCAGTGTTGCTAACGCTTTTTTCAGGAATATAACTTCCTATTCCGCTTATTTTGATGTTCATAAAATACTATATTATAGTACGAATTTATCGTTTTTATCTGTAATAACTGCATTAAAAACGAAACGAAATCGATTTATTGTCAATTTTTTAATAAAAACCTTTCAAAAATGACAATATGGTAGTTATTGCTCTTGTTGTGCAATTTTTATTTGCATAATGGTAGATAAATTGTGTGCCTGATTTTTCATTCGCTCACAATTGAATCCTTCGAAGTTTTCATTGATAGCCGCTTCAAAATGAATGAGCCAAATATCAAATAGCTCTTTAGATAAATAGGATTTTGCATTCACATCCAAATGAATTTGGGTGAGATTGTTGACATAACCGCCCGTTCCTAAAATGGCTTGGGACCAAAAAGTAACTAAAATTGGTAAATGTTCTTCTAGTTTTATTTTGACTACATCAGTAAAAATGTAGCTGATGTTCTCGTCAATTAATAATTTCTTGTAGAATTCATCTACTACAATATAAATTTCTTCTGGGGTTTGAATGTCTTTCATTTTGAAAAAAGTTAAATTATAAAGTTACGCGATAAATGAGAAATAAACAGATTAAAATCATAATTTCTCTGTATGAAAAAGGTTTCAAGGATTCTGAACTCAATTCAGAATGACACTTGAAACCTTTATTTTCGTAATTCTAAGCTCGTACTTCGTATATCTGTTTACATATACGCTTCAATTGGCGCACAAGAACAAACTAAATTTCGATCTCCGTAAGCATCATCTACACGACGCACACTAGGCCAAAATTTATTCTCTGCAATGTATTCCAATGGGAAAGCCGCTTGTTCTCTGGTGTACGGAAAATTCCAAACATCTGCAGTTAACATCGCTTGTGTATGTGGAGCGTTATGCAATACTGTATTGTGGTTGTCAGCTGTTGCGACTTCAATTTCTTTTCTAATAGCAATCATAGCATCGCAAAAACGATCTAGTTCTGCAACATCTTCCGATTCAGTTGGTTCAATCATCAATGTTCCTGCAACTGGGAAAGAAACCGTTGGCGCATGGAAGCCGTAATCCATTAGACGTTTGGCGATATCAGTAACTTCAACACCTTGTTGTTTAAAAGCACGACAATCTAAAATCATTTCATGTGCCGCTCTTCCCATTTCCCCAGAATATAAAACAGGGTAGTGAGCCTCTAAACGCGCTTTCATATAATTGGCATTCAAAATGGCATATTTAGTCGCATTAGTTAGACCTTCTGAACCTAACATTGAAATATAACCATATGAAATTAAGCATACTAAAGCTGATCCGTAAGGCGCTGCTGAAATGGCTGAAATAGCTTGATTTCCGCCAGTTGGAATAATTGGATTTGTTGGTAAAAACGGAACTAATTTTTCGTTGACACAAATTGGCCCTACACCAGGTCCACCGCCACCGTGAGGAATAGCGAAGGTTTTGTGTAAGTTCAAGTGACAAACGTCAGCGCCAATAGTAGCAGGATTTGTTAAACCAACTTGCGCATTCATATTGGCGCCATCCATATAAACTAATCCGCCATTTTCGTGAATTAAGTCAGTGATTTCGATAATCGAACTTTCAAAAACACCATGAGTAGAAGGATAGGTAACCATTAAAGCAGATAAACGATCTTTGTATTCAATGGCTCTAGCACGTAAATCTTCTACGTCAATATTTCCTTCTGGAGTAGTTTTGGTTACAATAATTTCCATTCCTGCCATCGCTGCCGATGCTGGATTGGTTCCGTGTGCCGAAGAAGGAATTAAACACACATTTCTATGATCGTCACCTCTTGACAAATGATAAGCTCTAATGGTCATTAAACCTGCATATTCGCCTTGTGCTCCTGAATTAGGTTGTAAAGTTGTACCTGCAAAACCAGTTACCACATTCAATTGGTGTTCTAGTTTTTTCAACATGATTTGGTACCCTTCAGCTTGTTCAATTGGTGCAAATGGGTGAATGCTGTTCCAATTTGCCATAGATAAAGGTAGCATTTCAGCCGCAGCGTTCAATTTCATAGTACAAGAACCTAACGAAATCATCGAGTGATTCAAGGATAAATCTTTACGCTCTAATTTTTTGATATAACGCATCAACTGACTTTCAGAATGATGGTTATTGAATACGTCGTGTTGCAAGAAAGATGAAGTTCTTTCTAAGTTTTTAGGAACCATTGTTTCATTTACAAATTCATTAATTTGCACATTTGACTTTCCTAATGCTTCAGCAAAGATGGATACAATTTGGTTTAAATCTGCTAATGAAGTGGTTTCGTTTAATGAAATTGAAATGGTTTCTCCATCTACATAAAAGAAGTTTACTTCATTTTTTTCTGCTACAGTTTTTACTTTTGCTGCATCTGCTTTTACTAAAAGGGTATCGAAGAGAGCAGTATTGGTTTGGTAAACACCTAATTGATTTAAGGCTTCCGCCAAAGTCACTGCCGATGCGTGAACTTTATTGGCAATATATTGTAGTCCTTTTGGTCCGTGGTAAACAGCGTACATTCCAGACATAACCGCTAATAAAACTTGTGCAGTACAGATGTTTGAAGTTGCTTTTTCACGTTTGATGTGTTGCTCACGAGTTCCCAAAGCCATTCGTAAAGCTCTGTTTCCATTCGCATCAATAGTTACCCCAATGATTCTTCCTGGCATCGAACGTTTGTGTTCTTCTTTGGTTGCAAAAAATGCTGCGTGTGGACCGCCATAACCCATTGGAATCCCAAATCGTTGTGAAGTTCCTACCACTACATCAGCTCCCATTTCTCCTGGAGGAGTTAATTTGGCTAGCGATAAAAGATCCGCTGCTACTGCAACTTTTATTTCGGCAGTATGTGCTTTGGCAATAAAACCTGCATAGTCATTAACTTGACCATATTTTCCAGGATATTGTAACATAGCTCCAAAGAAATCAGAAGAGAAATCAAATGATTCGTGATTTCCAACGACTAATTCAATTCCTTTTGGAGTAGCACGTGTTTGTAATACCGATAAGGTTTGAGGTAATATTTCTTCTGAAACGAAGAATTTGTTTACGTTGTTTTTCTTTTGGTCACGAGTACGCACATCAAATAACAATGCCATCGCTTCGGCTGCTGCCGTACCTTCATCAAGTAATGAAGCATTAGCGATTTCCATCCCTGTTAATTCAATAATAGTGGTTTGGTAGTTCAAAATAGCTTCCAAACGCCCTTGTGCGATTTCTGCTTGGTACGGTGTGTATGCCGTGTACCAACCTGGATTTTCAAAAATATTTCTTTGAATTACGGCAGGAATTGCCACAGGATGATATCCTAAACCGATGTATGATTTAAACACTTTGTTTTTGCTTCCCAATTCTTGAATATGACTTAAGTATTCAAATTCGGTCATTGGTGCATCAAGCTCCAAATCTTTTTTTAGACGAATGTCAGCAGGAATAGTTTCAGCAATCAATTGGTCTAGTGAGTCAACTCCAATAGTTTTAAAAAGGTGCTGTAGGTCACTTTCTCTCGGGCCGATATGGCGTAATGCAAATGCGTCTGTTCTCATTTATATAAAATAAAAGTAAAAATATAGTTGTGTTTCAATTCGGTGTTGGTCTATGCCAAAGAATTTGCGAACAAAAGTAATTATTAAACTTGTATTTTTATGTTCAACAATTGGTAATATTTTGAGAATTTGTTAACCAAAATCGAGTCTTATTAACAGATTTGTTAGTTTTGT
>CAYWFQ010000012.1:0-32608 GCA_964457505.1 uncultured Flavobacterium sp. | reverse complement strand
GTGTATAAATTCTATTTGGCTTTTATTCATAGTGAATTGGATTACTTTAAATTCTATAAAACAATTCCAAGCAAAGAGGCCTATGCTACTTTGAAAGAACAAATTTCAGGTATAACTGATGAATCTACTTTGAGACAAATCATCGGAAACGGACAAGAAAACCATAAGAATGTAGTTTTGATTACCATTGAAAGTTACAGTGCTGATTTTATGAAATCGTATGGGAATGAAAATGGAATAACGCCATTCTTAGATGAATTGGCAACTCAAAGTTTACAATTCACCAATTTGTACGCTGTTGGAAATCGAACCGTTCGTGGACTAGAAGCCGTAACCCTTTGCTTTCCTCCAACAGCTGGAGAAAGTGTTGTTAAACGAAAAGACAATAAGAATAAATTTTCTACAGGAAATGTCTTCAAGCAAAAAGGTTACAATGTAAAATATTTGTATGGTGGAGATGCTTTCTTTGATAATATGGAAGATTTTTTCTCCGGAAATGGCTATGCTATTGTAGATAAAAAAACCTTGAGTCCAAGCGAAATTACCTTTGCTAATGTTTGGGGTGTTTGTGATGAAGATATGGCTAATAAAGCTATTAATGTGATGAATGCCGAAGCACAATCCGGTAAACCATTCTTTAATCATTGGATGACCGTGAGTAATCATAGACCATTTACCTACCCAAATAATAAAATAGATATTCCTGGTGATGCCAAGTCTAGAGATGGTGGTGTAAAATATACGGATTATGCTTTGAAACAGTTTTTTGAAATGGCTAAAAAACAGTCTTGGTTTAAGAATACTGTTTTTGTAATTGTAGCCGATCATTGTGCCTCAAGTGCAGGAAAAACTGAACTTCCTTTAGACAAATATAGAATTCCAGCTCTTGTCTACAGTCCTGGATTTATCGCGCCACAAAAATACATGCAATTGATGTCGCAAATTGATGTAATGCCTACCGTAATGGGATTGTTGAATTTCAATTATCAAAGTAAATTTTACGGACAAGATGTACTTCAATCGGATTATAAACCAAGAGCATTAATAGCTACCTACCAAGATTTAGGTTTAATTAAAGATAATGTATTGACAATAATTTCGCCAAAACAACAAGTTAAACAATTCCAATTGAGTTTAAAACCGGATCAGAAAATGGCTCCTGAATTCCAATTGTATTACGATCAAGTTTTGTTGAAAAAAGAACGAACCGACTTAGTAAAAGAAACGGTTTCGTATTACCAAACGGCTTCAGATTTATTAAAGAAAAAGAAATATCAGAAATAAATAATTATAATAAACCATTGTATTTTCTAACCAACCATTCGGTAGAAAGTAAAAAAGCAATAATAACTAATAACCAAGTCCAATCGATTAATGGATTTTGAGTAATCACATTTTTTTGGATCGCTTTGTAATCTTCATTTTTTAAAAGTTGCTGTATCAAATCTGCACTTTGATTGGGCAAATACACTTTTCCTTTAGTTTGAGTTGCCAATTGTTGTAGCTTCTGAAAATCAGGGTTAACAAATTGCTTTTCGATATCAAAATCCAAAATTTCAAAATGGTTGGAATACTTTTCTCTTGAGTTTAGTTCAGTAATTGTAAAGTTATATTTTCCTGCTGGTAGTCCGTCAAGATTCACTTTGTACGAATTGGTTCCTTTCAATAAATCATAATTTTTAACCGCTTTAGTTTGAGTATTTACTACTGCAATATTCAAACGGGCTTTTTCATCAAATTCATAGTTCTTATTGAAATATTGTGCACTAATTTCAATTATATCACCAGAATTATAAATCGGTTGATGTTCAACAACTAACGACTTTTTTATAGCAGTAGAGGCTAAAAACTGAATAATCTTATCTATAAAAACATCATGTTTTTCAAATGATTGATGCTCAATAAAACTCTGAGCTCGCCATTTCCAACTGTTTTCTCCTAATAAGTAAGCGGTTCTTTTTCCCTGATTTTCGGCAAATGCCAACAAAGGTGATCGAGTATCGATGGATCTAATTTTTGATGAAAGTAAAACAGAAACATTTCCTTTAGAAGTAATTGTGCCAAAACTATTTTGCAAAGGCGGAAAAGATTCAAATCCGATGTTATCTAAGGCAAACAAATTGAATTGGGAATTGAAACCAGCAAAATAATCTTCGGTTTGATTTCCCATTTTGAATTGTAAATTAGTTTGTTGTTGATTCAAAAACGAAAAATCAGTAGCAGTTCCTGTAATTATAAAAGTATTTAAACCTAGAGATTTGGAAACCTCAAAAGCTGTTTTAAAAGCGGAATTAGGTTGGTAAAAAACTACGACATTATATTCTTTTAATTCGCTAATAGTGTTTGGTTTAAGAATTGTAACCTTACGCTGTACATTAGATTCAATTGATCGTTTTAAGGCTCCAATATCTGGATGATTTAAGGCTGAAATTATTGCTATATTAGTTTTTTGGTCAATAACATCAACTGCAAAATTTTTACTATTATTGAATTTATTTTTCTCTTGTTGGGATGAAGAAATTTGCGCTTTGAAAACCTGTAATCCGATTTTATTAGCAGGCAAAACTAATTGAACAAGAGCAGTTCTTTTATTAGGAGATAAAGAAATGGTTTGTTGTGCAAGGTTAGATTTCCCATCTGAAATGGACAAATTTCCATTTATTGGTTGTGTTCCCGAATATTGAATAAACGCTTCAACAGGAAATTTGTTTTTGTAAAAAGCATATTGATTTACATTAATCTGATTGATTTTTAAATCAAATACTTCTGTAGTATCTCCTAAAACAACAGGATAAACTTTGTTAGCAGTATCAAAACTGTACACATAATCGTTACCAGTCGTTTGATTTCCATCAGTTAAAAGAATAGTGGGAAACGTTTTATTTTTGAAAGTAGTTTTTAAACCCTGAGCCACAACATCAATATTGGTTTGCTTTCCTTTAAAATCAAAACTTTTTGAGGGTTGAAATTCGGTGTCAAATTGATAGGATTGAATATCAAATTTTTCTAATAAGTCCGTATTGGAAACTAATTTTTGATAGACTTCTTTAGCGATTTTGTTCGATTTCAAAAATGGAATTGAACTTGAATTATCCATTGCTACCACTAATGGTGTTTTTTGGATTTCGAGAGTATTGCTAGTTATAGTCGGGTTTATTAGCAAAAGTAAAATGCTAAACAATGCTAAGAAACGTAAAAAAGCCAAAAACAAATTCAGATTGGATTTGTTTTTGACTTTATATATATAGTGGTAATAAGCGAAACCAGCAGCAATCACAACAGAAAAAATCAGTAACAAGATTGTGTTGGTGTTCATTTTATTTAAGTTTCAGTTTGAGTACAAAAATCAAACTATTAGCAAACGATTATGTAAGCATTCCACCACAAACATTAAGCACTTGACCAGTTACGAAAGCACTCATATCTGAAGCGAAGAAAAGACAAGCATTGGCTACATCATCTGTAGTTCCGCCACGTTTCAACGGAATTCCGTCTCTCCATCCTTGCACTACTTCTGGACTTAATTTGGCTGTCATTTCAGTTTCAATGAAACCAGGAGCAATAGCATTACAACGAATATTTCTTGAACCTAATTCTAAGGCAACTGATTTTGTAAAACCAATAACACCTGCTTTAGATGCAGCATAATTAGCTTGACCAGCATTCCCCTTCACTCCTACCACACTACTCATATTGATTATAGAACCTGAACGTTGTTTTAAGAAAGTTTTCTGAATAGCTTTAGTCATATTGAAAACTGATTTCAAGTTGACATCAATTACTTGATCGTAATCCGCTTCAGACATACGCATCAACAAATTGTCTTTAGTAATTCCGGCGTTGTTGATTAAGATATCCACTGTTCCAAATTCTGCGATTACAGCATCAACAAAAGTTTGTGCTTCGTTAAAATCGGCAGCATTGGATTGGTATCCTTTGGCTTTAATGCCCATTGCATTCAATTCGTTTTCTAATGCTAATGCAGATTCTACAGATGAACTGTACGTAAATGCAATATTAGCACCATGTTGTGCAAACACTTCTGCCACTCCTTTTCCAATTCCACGGCTAGCACCAGTTATGATTGCTACTTTTCCTTCTAATAATTTCATAGTCTAAACTAAATAGTGTTTTGATTCAATTACAATAATATTGAATTCCTTTCCTTAAAATTAAGGATGAATATCAGTTTCCAAATATAGGAATAATTGTGGTTTGAAAAAAAGTGCAAAAAGAATTTAAAAGTTAAAATGTCGCAGTAGTTGTACCTGCTTTAATTTCAATTATTTGATCATTAATTTTAATAAATAAATTGATTGAAGAAAAATTATAAACATAATTCTTATTTACAGAAAATTTTAGATTTCTATAGGCATTTATATAATCTACTAAATCAATTTGAGTAGAATAGTGAATGGATTTGTCATTCGATAAAAGGGTAAAAAACTTCTCAGTTTCATCCCATTTTTTTTTGTCTGCCCCCATTTCCCAACTGTGTCCCCAAATATCTAAAATTGCTAGTTCTTTGGTTTTTTTAAAATCATTAATAACTTTATAAAATTGAGCCAATTCTTGTGCATCTTTCTCTGGTTGGTTGGGTTCCCAATAGGCTTTTGCAAATTGATGAATTGTAGGTTGCCATCTTAAAAAATCTTTTGGAATTTGAAAGTTATAAGTGTCCCCTACCGTTCTTGCGTATTCAATACCTAATCCCTTCAAAGCATCAATAACATTATCGTTCGTATTTCCAAAAGGATAAGCCATACCGCGTACTGGATATTGTACCAACCGTTCCAATTCTTTTCTATCTTCTAAAACTTCGTAAATAACATCTATTTTATTAATGTCTGGTAAATTGGGATGATTTGCTGTGTGAACAGAAACTTCGTGACCGTTGTAAAGTACTTTAATCTCCTCTTTATTTAAGTAGTTGAAATAATTATTTGTTCCTAATTTATTGGAATTCAAATGAAAAGTACCAATAAGATGATACTTGTTCATGAGCTGTACCAGTTGTCTGTCATAATTTGAACCATCATCATAACTTAGTATGAGCGCTTTAGATTTACCTCCTGGGAAGAGCATTTCAATTTTGACTGCACTTTTGGATACTTCAGGATTAGATTGTGCAAAACTTGAAAGAGAAACTACTATGAGTAGTAAATTGAATATTTTTTTCATTTCGTAAAATTTAATTATCTAACCATTTTTTAAAATCACTAACACGCTCTCTGCTTACAATTTTAGAATCGGAATCGATAAACTGTGTAGAAATAGATAATCTACTGTTAAAATAAGAAGTAGCTTTAGTAATGGATTTCAAATGAATGATAATTTTTCGGTTGATTCTAAAAAAATCTTTGGGATTTAATATTGATTCTAATTCTTCCAAAGAATAATCGATGTTGAATTGATTGCCTTTATTTGTTACCAAAATTGTCATACTTTCTTTAGTATGAAAATGATGTATTTCATCGGTTGCGATACTATCAATTGTTTGACCTAATTTGACCAAAAACCTACTTTTGAATTCTTTATTGATTTGTTTAAAGGCCGAGGAAAGACTTGCTAACATCAATTTTGAATTGAATTCACGGTGTTTATTAAATTTTTCTATTGAAAATTTTAAGTCTTCAAATGCTATTGGTTTTAATAAATAATCAATACTGTTCTGTTTGAAAGCAGGTATAGCATATTGATCATAAGCGGTAGTAAAAATGACTGGAATCTCCATCGAGAATTGTTTAAAAATTTCAAAACTATTTCCGTCGGCTAGGTGTATATCCATAAATACAAGTTCAGCCGATAGACCGGATTGAAAAGCTTTCACAACTGATTGTATAGAATCAAAATAGTGAGTCACTTCAATCGATACATCTATTTTATGTAATAAAACAGTTAAATGCTCAGCAGATAGTTTTTCGTCTTCAATTATAACAACTTTCATTTCCTTTGGATTAGAGGCAAAATTACTTTAAAAATTGCTCCATTATTATAAACAGTTACTTTTTCGTCTGTAAAATAAGAATATCGTAGTTCAATATTTTTTAATCCTGTTTTAGAACTATCTACAACGTTACTTCTTGATTTAATTTGGTTTTCAATTACTAATGTATTTTTGTGAGTATAAATTAAAACTTTCAATGGATTAGCTTGCGAAGTTTCGTTATGCTGTATCGTATTCTCGACCAACATCTGCAAACACATTGGTAATAAATACGCTGACTTCTTATTTTCTTCTATATTAATTTCAAAAACGACACTGTCTTCAAATCGTATTTTTTGCAAATAAATATAATGATTTATAAAATCCAATTCTTCTTGTAACGGAACAAGTTCGGTATTTTTAGAATCTAAAACATACCGATATACTTTGGCTAATTCATTGATAAAATGAGCCGCTTTATCTTGATTTTTATATACTAACGAAGTTAAAACACTTAAATTATTGAATAAAAAATGGGGATTCAATTGATTTTTGAGGTTCTGCAATTGAGCCGCAGCACTTTCCGTTTTATATTTTTCTATTTCCAATAGACTATTTATTAATGCATCAAAAAACTGTTTACCAATATGAATAGTTAATACACAAAAAGTTAAACATAACGAAATAGGAAATAATTCAATCATTCTTCGATTAATAATTCTTCCATCTCCAAAACGATTTTGATGCAAAGAATACATGAAAACAAATAGTAAAAATGATGTAAATACAAACGAGACAACTACTTGTATTCGCAAGCGTTTTTGCGGATTTTCCACCCAAGAATGTTTTTTATTCAAATAGTGGTCTATCATAATATTTCCTTGCCAAAGGATAAATATTAGTATGGCAATAAAAATTAAGTCTGGTTCTAGAAAATGTTCTACTGGAAAGAAGACTAATTTAAAGAGTACTGCTGAAAATATCGAAATAATAACTTTTTTCATTTTAAGGCTTTTTGAAAACTCTTTTTATAGACAATGAAGCTCCCTAAAAATACTAAACTTAATACAATAATAACCAACCAATAGCTAAAATTCATTTTTTTTGAATTTACTTGTTGCCAATTTCCATCAATCAATTGAAAATTTATTTGTTGCTGATTCTCGTTATTTAATGTGAATTGTTCATTAGGCAATCCTTTTTGCAATACAATAACTGTAGATTGATTGTTTGGGATATCCATAAATAAGGTGTTTTTAATCAACAATTCATTTATATTTTTGGAGAAACCGAAAACTTCACAAACTACTTTTGTTTCATGTCCTAAAATCACTTGAGGCTGATCAAATCGAAGTGTATCTTTTGAATTTAATATAATATAAACATTTTTCTTAAAATGTTTTATTACAAGTTGTTTGAATTGTTCTGGGGTTTTATATGATTTTTCAGAGTATAAATAATCAATTTCACCTTCAAAAGCAGTTAATGCACCATAAATCTGCAAAAAGCTTCTCCCCTTTTCATCTTGATACAACATCATGGTGGATCTATCTGATTGATGTGCAAAACTAGGATGAAAACGAAACAAAAATAGCCCAATTAGTATCAAGCTTTTTTTTGTTTTAAAATATTTAGTTAGCATAAGCACCTTTTAGACAGTTGATAAAATTATTTGCACCCGCTTTGTCTACATGATAATGATAACCTCTAGTAACATCAGAATGTCCTCTACATTCATCTAAATCAGTTGGTTCAGATCCTTTTGTATCTAATCGTGCATACAAACCATGTCCATCTGCAGCATACCCTATCATTGGAGCATGACCATCTGATTGTCCAATTTCTTTTGATTTTCCTGTAGCTGCATGGTAATGATAACCAGCCGCTAAATTGATATGTCCACCTGCATCATCAAATGGCGCTAAAGTATAAGCTCCTAAAATGGCATTTACAGGTGCAGGACCATCAAAACGCACTCCGTTAAAGGCTAAACCTCTCACGGCTGGACCTACTGCACCAGGCCCCATTCCAAATTGTATTGCATTTGTTAGTTTAACGGGTGTCACAGGAATATAATAAGTTTGAGTTATATTAGCAACATAAGATGGCAAGCATTCAACACAAAAGTTTTTATACTCTGGTCCCACAGCTGGATTCGCCGCCGCCTGACATTCTGCCTGAGTTTTAGTTCTAATTACTTCTCCTGTACTCGATTTATACATCATCCAAGTTGGATCTGAGAAAAAAGTAGCTAAGTTTTTAATAAAAGCACCATCAACGTCATATACATTTCCATCTTTTAACCAAATTCCTCCAGCATCAGCACCTTCCAAAATATTAGTTGGACACCAAGGTCCCATGGCATGATCAGTTGGAGTGCTTTTACACACTATTTTGTAGCAATCAGCTGTTGTTCCATTAGATAATGTTCTTGAAACAACACTAATAGGCTCAGATAAACCTGCTGATAGAAAATCGGTTGCTTTTACTTTGACAATTGTTCCTACAGTTGAATCAACCGGATTGTCATTACTAGAGCATCCAAATGCGACTATTAATGTTGTAGCTATTGAAGCTATTGTATATTTTAATTTCATAATAAAAAGGTTAATTATTTAGTTTATTTTTAATTTAATACGCGTGCATTCGAAATGAATTTTTTAAGAAATATAGGATTGATGAGCTGTAATAGAAACTACTTATTGTTTAGATATCAATTTGAATTATCTTCTTTTTTTAATGTTCTAATATCGTCTAGCATTTGTTTCATTTCTAAAGACAATGTACCATTATAAATACCTCTAATTCTTTTGGATTTATCAATCAAAATAAAATGTTCAGTGTGTAGAAATTCGGTGCTGTCTTTGGTAAAACCCAAATCTTCTTCGGCGAAATAGGATTTTCGAGCTAGTTTATAAATATCTTTTTTAGAACCTGTAAGAAAATGCCAATTAGGATTTTGAATGCCATTCCTTTTTTTATAAGCATTCAAGACAGCTGGACTGTCTATCCAAGGAGTAACTGAATAGGACAATAATACTACATCCGTATCTTTGCTCAAACTATCATTGACAATTTTCAAATTGGTTGTCATCACCGGGCAAATACTCCCACAAGAAGTAAATATAAAATTAGCAACATGAATTTTGCCTTCAATATTTTTTTGCGAAATAAAAGTACTATCTTGATTTAAAAAGGAAAAATAAGCAATCGTGTGAGGGATTTTTGCATCAACTTCTGTATTATCATCAATAAATACAGGAGTAAAATCCGAGCTGTTATAATACGGTAGCTTTTCAACTTCTTTTTGATTACAACTAACTAGTATCAAACTACTTAACAATAAAAATACTATCCGATACATTTTTACAATTCTTGGTTCCCAATAACCCATATCTTTTTCCATTTTTAATTACATAATTGGCTCTAATTTTGCCTGTATTGTACCACATTTTTTGACTTCCCTCCTCTTGTCCATCTTTAAAATGTCCTAAATGACTCAGTCTTCCATCAAACGACCATTCTTTTAATTCACCTTGGTAGGCGTCATTTTCGGCAATAAATTCAAAACGCTTATTTCCATTATACCAATAGGCTATTTGGTTACCATTTTTTCTCCCTTGAGAATAGAAACGTTCTTCCATCAATTGTTTGTTTGGAAACCATTTTCGGCAAATACCCGATAATTTCCCATCACTATAACCTTCAACAGATGCAGTATCTTTATTAGGAAATAAATCAAACAAATAACCCGAAAACTTTTGTTGGTTTAGATACACTTCATTGTTTACAAATCGAATATTTTTTGCGGATTTGAGTTGGAAAACAGTAGGGATATTTGGTTTGTCTTGCTGACAAGAACAAACCAAAAACACCAAAAATAAGAAGACTAATCCTTTCATTTATTGCGAAATGGTACCTGGAGTTCCATAAAAACCGTTTCCGTTCAAATAAGGAGCTTCGGCTGTAAAATGGTAGTGGTAAATTCCGTTTGGATAATCAACCGTTGCATGAGTATGTCCGTGATAAAGGTCCAAAGAGCTGTTAGTTACCACAGTATTGTTATCTTCATTAGGTCCATAAACTGGAAATCCATCTAAAAGAAATCCCATTAAACCCGATTTTGTAGATTTTACAGTAGTCAAATACAAAGGCTCAACATGGTAATGATAAACTCCTTGTTGCTGTGGATGTCCGTAGTATTTATCAAAAGAAGCAATTTCGCTTGTCAAAGCTTGGTTATTTGGACCAGCATATTGATTAAAAAATGCAACCCCATTTATAGCAACCCCAATTGGTCCTAGTGGCGTTGCAGCATGAGAAGATGCAACCACAGGGTTTAAAGGAATTTTTATGGTAGCAGTTTGTTCTACAATTGAATTTGGATTTTTATCAAATGTATTACCGCCAAAAGTGGATCCTGAGTAGGCTTCATACAATGCATTTGTTGTTGGATAATAAGGACTTTTGTGGTCGGGTAAATCTTTGGTTTTTATATAAATATAGGTACCATCACTAGTTATACTTGTTGCACCATATATTTTTTTATAAACCGCTGGTACTGTGGCTGATTCCTCAGTAGAACTGCTTTCGTTGCTACTACAGTTAGAAAAACCTAAAGATAAAATAACGATTCCAAATAAAGCAATAATTGAATTTCTTTTCATAATAATATTTTTAAAATTTCGTGTAAAAGTAGCTTTTAAACCAATGAACAAAATTGTGTTTTTGCTAGGCTGTCGAAAAAACGTATTGAATTGTTATTTTAAAAACTTAAACTATTTTATAAAATATTATTTTTATTAAATCATTATGATGCGTTTTACACTTCTGGTGCAAACACTAATTTAGACCCAAGATTGACCCCTGGTGGTAATGGTCAACAATTGAATATAACGGCAACAGAAGTAAATGCGCTAATTGCCTTCATAAAAACGCTTACAGGAACCACTGTGTATACAGACCCTAAATGGTCTAGTCCATTTAAATAAAACAAAAAGCGCCCATTTTACAATGGGCGCTTTCATTATATATAAAAACGTAGTGAATTAAAAAGCTACATTCCATCTTGGTAAACTACCGTTTTCATCCAAGAAATTTTGTAAAACTTGACCTTCTACAAAAGTTGGAATAACTTTTACTTTTTCATTAAAGGTATCATACCAACTAACTTCTAAACGCTCTATGTTTTCTAATTTCATTTGGGCTGGCCAAGAATATTTTCTTCCTGTTTTTGCAAATTGATGACCGTTTACAATTTTGTCATACAAACCACCATTTTTACTTTTCAAACTACCGTTGTTTTGGATAGTTCCTGTAGAACCCACCATAATCAATTCCTTTTCTTCACCATCAATTGCGTAAACTAAAAAAACACCACTAGCGCTTTCTGGAGCATTACACACCTCTTCTAAACTATCTTCTTGACCAAAAGTAAAACTCTTAGTTACTTTAAACTTTTTTAATTCTTTGTACATTATTCTTTATTGTATTTATTAAACAAAATACCCCACGAAACCGTGAGGTATTTTAGATTCTATTGTGTATTTTAGAACTAACCTAAAACTTCTTTTACTTTTTTACCAATTTCAGCTGGAGAGTCAACCACGTGAATTCCGTTTTCTCTCATAATTTGTTTTTTAGCTTCAGCGGTATCATCAGAACCACCAACGATTGCACCTGCGTGACCCATAGTACGTCCTGCTGGAGCTGTAACTCCTGCTATAAATCCAACTACTGGTTTGCGGTTTCCATCAGCTTTGATCCATTTAGCAGCATCTGCTTCTAATTGACCTCCAATTTCCCCAATCATAACGATACAATTTGTTTCAGGATCGTTCATCAACAATTCAACAGCTTCTTTTGTTGTTGTTCCAATAATTGGATCTCCACCTATTCCAATTGCAGTTGTAATTCCTAATCCTTGTTTCGCTACTTGATCAGCTGCTTCATAAGTTAAAGTACCTGATTTAGATACAATTCCTACCGTTCCTTTTTTGAAAACAAAACCTGGCATAATACCTACTTTAGCTTCATCTGCAGTAATAACACCTGGACAGTTAGGTCCAATTAATCGTGCATTTCTTTCTTTTACATAGCTATTGGCTTTAATCATATCTGCTACAGGAATTCCTTCTGTAATAGCAATAATTACTTTGATTCCTGCATCTGCAGCTTCCATAATTGCATCAGCTGCAAAAGCTGGCGGTACAAAAATGATTGAAGTATCAGCACCTGCTTGTTCAACAGCATCTTTTACTGTATTGAAAACCGGACGATCTAAATGCGTTGTTCCGCCTTTTCCTGGAGTAACACCACCTACAACATTTGTACCATATTCAATCATTTGAGAAGCGTGAAACGTTCCTTCACTTCCTGTAAATCCTTGAACAATTATTTTGGAATTTTTATTAACTAAAACACTCATGATATATTTTTTATATAATTTTAAAAATTGTTATGCAAAAGTACGATTTTGAAATTATTTTTAAACTTTTTAATTCAAAATTAATTAAGAAATTTGGCTCATTTGATAACCTCTGTACAATTTATCATCTTTTAGTTGCCAAATTACTATAAAATTTGCTAAAAACATTTCTTCTCTTGGATTCTCAACAGTCTTTACGTAATGTGAATAGCGAACTGAAACTAAATCATTTTCAGCAAGAATATGACTAATTCTGACTTTAGAACGAACATAAGCCTTGCTCAATTCACCTGCTAAGTTAACTATTGAATCGTAATTCATTTGCACAAATCCTTTGCTGCTATTCCAATCTAAAATTATTTCAGGATGCAAAAAGTCTTTCATCACTTCAGCATCGATTAAAGCATCTGATTTGTATAAATTTTGTACTAATTTTTTGGCAGACATTATTTCAATTTATTTAATAGTTCAGGTATTTTTTTGATATTGGCTAATTGTTTCAATTTTTCTCTTGATTCTTCTATTGGAGTACCAAAATACGATTTTCCGCCTTCAATAGATTTGGTAACACCTGTTTGTCCCATCACAACGGCTTTAGCGCCAATTGTAATTCCACTAGTTGTTCCCACTTGTCCCCAAAGTGTAACCTCGTCTTCTATAATTACACATCCTGCAATTCCAGTTTGAGAAGCAATCAAACATTTTTTTCCAATTACGGTATCGTGTCCTACATGAACTTGATTGTCTAATTTACTTCCTTCTCCAATAGTAGTATCGCCCGTAACTCCTTTATCAATAGTACAAAGTGCTCCAATACCAACATTGTTTTCGATAACCACTCTTCCTCCCGAAAGTAATTGATCAAATCCATCAGTACGTTTTTTGTAATAAAAAGCATCACCTCCAATAACTGTTCCTGCATGAATAATTACATTATCACCAATTACTGTATGATCGTAAATAGCTACATTAGAATGAATCAAACAATTGTCTCCAATGACTACATGATTACCAATAAACGAATTAGGTTGGATAATAGATCCAAAACCAATTTTGGCGGAAGCTGAAATTGCCACATTGGAAGATTGAAAAGGCATAAAATGTCTCGTCAATGTATTGAAATCTCTAAACGGATCGTCTGAAATCAACAAGGCTTTTCCTTCTGGGCAATCAACTTCTTTATTAATCAAGATGATGGTTGCTTTGGATTGCAATGCCTTATCATAATACTTAGGATGGTCTACAAAAACAATATCACCTGCTTCTACTACATGAATTTCATTCATTCCCAAAACAGGAAAAGTAGCATCGCCAACAAAATTACAATGAATTAAGTCCGCAATTTCTTTAAGAGTATGTGTTTTAGGAAATTTCATATACAATTCTAATAAAAAAATAAAGGTTGAGAGTCGTTTGGACAATCAACCTTTAAATTAGTAATTTATTTATTCTTTTACACGCTCCATGTAAGAACCTGAAGCAGTATCAATTTTAATTTTATCTCCTTCATTAATGAATAAAGGAACGTTTACTGTAGCTCCTGTTTCAACTGTCGCGGATTTAGTAGCATTGGTTGCGGTATTTCCTTTTACTCCTGGTTCAGCATACGTAACTTCTAAAATAATAGAAGCAGGCATATCAACTGAAAGTGGCGCTTCTGTTTCAGCGTTAATCTGAATCATTACATTAGTTCCTTCTTTCAATAAATCAGGATTATCTAATACGTTTTTATTCAAAGTGATTTGCTCAAAAGATTCATTATTCATAAAGTGAAAATCATCTCCTTCTGCATAAAGATATTGAAACGTATGGGTCTCAACACGAACTTCATCAATTTTATGACCCGCAGAAAATGTATTGTCTAATACTTTTCCATTGGTCAAAGATTTTAATTTAGTTCTAACGAAAGCTGGTCCTTTACCTGGTTTAACATGTAAGAATTCAATAATTTTATAAATATCGTTATTGTATTTGATACATAATCCGTTTCTAATATCTGATGTACTTGCCATTTTAAATTATATTTATTTTTGTTTTTCTACTATTTTGATTAATAATTACCGCTGTAACCTTTCATTACTCCTCTTGACGAATTTCTGATAAAGTCTAATATCTCATCACGTTCAGGAGTAGCTTCCATTTCAGCTTCGATAATACCGATAGCTTGAGTGGTATTGTAATTCTTTTGATAAAGAATACGGTAGATATCTTGAATTTCTCTGATTTTATCTGTTGTAAATCCTCTTCGTCTTAATCCAATAGAATTGATTCCAACATAAGACAAAGGTTCTTTTGCTGCTTTTGTAAATGGCGGAACGTCTTTTCGTACTAAGGAACCGCCCGAAATCATAGCATGATCCCCAATGTGAATAAATTGGTGTACGGCTGCTAATCCGCCAATCACGGCATGATTACCCACAACAACATGTCCAGCTAAAGCCACTCCATTAACTATAATTGCATTGTTACCAACAACACAATCGTGAGCAATATGAGCATAAGCCATAACCAAACAATTATCTCCAATAACGGTTTGACCAGAAGCTACGGTACCTCTATTGATGGTAACACATTCTCTAATGGTGCAATTATCTCCAATAATAGCTAAAGAATCTTCGCCTCCAAATTTCAAATCTTGTGGTACTGCAGAAATAACTGCCCCAGGGAAAATATTACAATTTTTTCCAATTCTGGCACCTTCCATAATGGTAACGTTAGATCCAATCCAAGTTCCATCTCCAATAATTACATTATTATGAATGGTAGTAAAAGGCTCTATAACTACATTTTTGGCGATTTTTGCGCCGGGATGAACGTATGCTAACGGTTGATTCATCTGTTTTATTTTATAATTTCTATTTATTAGAAAATCACAGTAAAACTACTGCGATTTTTCTAAATTTTATTATTTTCTTGCAATTTGTGCCATTAATTCCGCTTCAGCAACTAATTTACCATTTGCATACGCATTGGCCTGCATGTGACAAATCCCTCTTCTTATTGGGGTAATTAGATCACATTTAAATATCAAAGTATCTCCGGGAAGCACTTTATGTTTGAATTTAACATTATCCATTTTCATGAAATACGTCAAATAATTTTCTGGATCCGGAACGGTACTTAATACTAAAACTCCACCTGTTTGCGCCATCGCTTCTACAATCAAAACTCCCGGCATAACTGGTGCTTCTGGAAAATGTCCTACAAAGAAATTTTCATTCATAGTCACATTTTTCATTCCAACAACGTGATTTTCAGACATTTCAATAATTCTGTCAATCAACAAAAATGGAGGTCTGTGTGGTAAAGTTTCCATAATTTTATGAATATCCATCAATGGTTCTTGATGTAAATCATAGGTTGGAACAAAATTACGTTGCTCTATTTTTATAATTTTTGCTAACTTTTTAGCAAACTGAGTATTAACGTAATGCCCTGGTTTATTAGCAATTACTTTACCTTGAATTCTAGTTCCAATCAAAGATAAATCGCCAACAACATCTAATAATTTATGTCGAGCAGCTTCATTTGGATAATGCAAAGTAAGGTTGTCTAATATCCCATTAGGTTTCACTGTCAATTCGTCTTTACCAAATGCCTTTTTAAGATTATTCATTGTATCTACTGATATTTCTTTATCAACATATACAATAGCATTATTCAAATCCCCTCCTTTAATTAGGCCGTTATTTAATAAAGCTTCTAATTCGTGTAAAAAACTAAATGTTCTTGAATCTGAAATTTCATCTTTAAATTCAGAAAGGCATTTCATAGTAGCATTTTGAGTACCTAAAATTTTAGTTCCAAAATCTACCATTGTAGTAATACAATAGCTATCGCTAGGCATAACTAATATCTCACTTCCTGTAGCTTCGTCAGTAAAAGAAATAACTTCTTTCACTACGTAAACATTACGTTTAGCCTCTTGTTCTTCAATACCAGCCTTTTCAATAGCTTCCACAAAATATTTTGAAGAACCGTCCATAATAGGCAATTCAGATGCATTTAATTCAATGATAACATTGTCTAAATCGCAACCAGTTAATGCTGCCAAAACATGTTCAGGAGTTTGAATTTGAACACCTAATTTTTCTAAGTTAGTCCCTCGTTGCGTATTGACTACGTAATTTGCATCCGCTTCAATTACAGGTTGACCTTCTAAGTCTACTCGAACAAAAGTAAAACCATTATTTGCTGGGGCAGGTTTAAAAGTCATTTTCACTTCTTTACCTGTGTGCAATCCTACACCTGTAAGCGAAATTTCTGTTTTGATGGTTTTTTGTTTAACCATTATTTTTAGTTTTTAGATTTAGTATTTCCTTTTTTAATTCTTCCAATTCGGAAACTATAGTTGATAGATTTTTAAAATGAACATACGATTTTGAAAATTCTTTATTTCCAAAAGCAAGACTTCCCTGTAATGTTTCTCCGTCTTTTGTGTTTTTTGTAATCCCTGATTTTGCTTTAATTTTAATGTTGTTACCAACAGTAATATGTCCTGCAAAACCCACTTGACCACCTATCATTCCGTTTTTACCAATTTTTGTAGAACCCGCAATTCCAGTTTGAGCTGCAATAACCGTATTTTCACCTATTTCAACATTGTGTCCTACTTGAATTTGGTTGTCTAATTTTACACCTTTACGAATAAAAGTAGACCCCATTGTAGCTCTATCAATTGTTGTATTAGCTCCTATTTCAACATTATCTTCGATTACTACATTTCCAATCTGCGGAATTTTAGTATACGTTCCATCCGGATTTGGAGCAAAACCAAAACCATCAGAACCTATTATAGTTCCAGAATGAATGGTGCAATTAGTTCCAATAACTGATTCAGAATAAATAGTAACTCCTGCAAAAATCGTTACATTATCTCCAATCACTGCATTGTCTCCAATATATGAATTAGGATATATTTTAACATTATTACCTAAAATTACATTTTTACCAATGTAACTAAAACTTCCTAAATACAAATCAGTTCCATATTGAGCTGTTTCATCTATAAATGAGGGTTGTTCTATACCCGTTTTATTTAATTTTACTTGATTGTAGAATTCAAGTAATTTAGTAAAAGCAACATAAGCATCCTCCACTTTAATCAAGGTCGTTGTTAATTCAGATTCTGGTACAAATGTATTGTTTACGATCGTTACTGACGCCTGTGTGGTATAGATGAAGTTTTGGTATTTTGGATTGGATAAAAAAGTTAAAGAACCTACTTCTCCCTCCTCTATTTTAGACAACTTTGAAACTTCTGCATTAGGATTACCTACTACTTCCCCTTCTAAAATTCCCGCGATTTGTTCTGCTGTAAACTTCATTTTAAAGGTTTGTTTATTTGATAGGCATATATTGAAACACACTTATTGAAGTGTATGGGTAATTATATAAAGATAGTCCAGTTTGTTTCATCCCGACAAAAATATAAAAAATAGATTTTATTATTGTGCTTTTACAACAGTTGTTTTGGAAAACAAATGTAATATTTAGTAACCAATTTGGATAATGATTTCAAATTCAACTGATCAGAAGCTTCTACTACATCTTCAATTGTTCTGTCTTTTTTCAAAATTCGAATCGGTTCCGCTTCTTTACTGTAAGCTTGGTTCTTTATTTTTCCTTTAAAAATAAAGTAATTCGTATCCGAAATCGAAATGTTATTTTCAGCTGCAAATCGTTCTTGTAATGGCACTATTTCATCCAATAGCGATTTATCTTCCACTACTTTAATTTTTGGTAAATCCCTATTGATAATCATTTTACTTAAAGAGGATAATATAAAATCATCTTGTCTTTGCCATGATTTTAAAGCGCTAATTATATCAAAATCGTCTAATTGAGAAAATAAATCAAGTTTATTGGCATCAAAATTTTCAAGAGCAATTCTGTTTTGCATAAAAAACAACAACGGTTCACTACAAGGAAGTTGTACTCCTTTCAAAGTTAATTCTTTGGCGCGTTTCAATACTTTTGTTAAAATCAATTCGGCCACTAAACTAGTTTTATGTAAATACGCTTGCCAATACATTAATCGGCGTGACATTAAGAACTTCTCTACCGAATAAATTCCTTTTTCTTCAATAACCAAAACATCTTCCACTACATTCATCATTTGAATCAATCGTTCGGAATTGACATTTCCTTCGGCTACACCCGAGTAAAAACTATCCCTTTTTAGATAATCCATTCGATCCATGTCTAATTGACTCGAAATCAATTGTAACATGAATTTACGATGGTATTCTCCTTTAAAAACTTGAATTGCCAAACTCAATTGCCCACTGAATTCTTCATTCAATTGATTCATAAACAGCAATGAGATAGCTTCGTGATGCACATCTTCTACGATACTTTTTTCCATGGCGTGTGAAAAAGGGCCGTGTCCAATATCATGTAAAAGAATCGCAATGTATAACGCATTCTCTTCTTCTTTTGAGATAGAAACGCCCTTAAATCGCAATACATCAACGGCTTTTTGCATCAAGTGCATACAACCCAAAGCGTGATGAAAACGAGTATGATTGGCACCAGGATATACTAAATAAGACAATCCCATTTGAGAAATGCGTCGCAATCGTTGAAAATAAGGGTGCTGAATTAAATCGTAAATTAAAGCGTTTGGGATTGTAATGAATCCGTAGATAGGATCATTGAATATTTTTAGTTTATTAATTTGACTCACAATATAGTGCTTTAAGGCAACAAATATAAGGAATTTTGATTTATATTTTGAATTGATTTTTTGCTTAAATTTGTTAGAGAAAGGGCTGAAAATTCATAACGAAATACTGGAAATATGGATCATAAACAATTACAAAGCGATAAGTTACATTTGATCAATTGGATTACTCAAATTCAAGATTATACCTTGATAGAAAAAATCAAATCATTAATGAGTACTTCAAATGAAAATTTAGCACTTACAAAGGAACAAGAATTGATTTTAGCTGTAGAAAATGGAACTGAAATTAATACACCAATAAACGATGACGAACTGAGCACTGATTATGAATTATGATTTAACTTAAACAAAAACGGAGAGCAATGCTCTCCGTTTTTTAATCTTATAATCTTCTCAACCAGATATTTCTGAATTGGGTTTTACAACCATGATCTTGCAGTGATATAACATCTTCTCCATGAGATTCAGGGTAATTATGCAATCCCATATACAATGTCAAACCATTGATAGTAGCATTGTTTTGAACCACTACCCCATTATGAAAAACAGTAATTCGTGCTGGAGCATCAATTAATCCGTTTGCCTTAAAACGAGGAGCTATATAGATTACATCATATGCATTCCATTCTAAAGGTGTTTTCATTGCATTTACCAATGGCGGATGATCTTTATAAATACTTCCCGCTTGTCCATTGTTATACGTTCTATTATTATATGAATCTAATACTTGTAATTCATAACGATTTTGAAAAAAGACACCACTATTCCCTCTCATTTGTCCACCATCAACCACTTCGTCCGGAGCACTCCATTCGATATGCAATTGACAATCTCCAAATTTCATTACCGTTTGAATATCACCAGAATCAGGAACGACTTCAAAATAATCATTGTTTACAATTTTCCATCCTGCTGGTTTAGTATTGTCTTTCTTATTTACCCATTGGTTCATGTTCTTACCATCAAATAAGATAATAGCATCCGATGGAGCGTCACCTAATTTCTTTGCTGGAGTTATCACTTTTACTTCTGGATTCCATATCTCAGTCATCTCAGGTTTCATTGGCATTGGCGAAACCTCAGGAGGTGTGTTTACAAAAGCGTGTTGTGCAAAAGACGCACTAACTGAAAAAATAGTAAGTAGTAACGCGTTTTTAATAGTTTTAGTTTTCATAGTATTTAGTTAATTTGATAAAGTATAAAAGTAATAAATTCGTTTTGACAGGCAAATTAAAGGCTAATTATTTTTTGTTTGATGAATTATAAAATTTATATTTATTTTAGCAATGCAACCTATTAAAAACTGTAAATTGCCCATTGATAAATGACTACGAATTATGGAAGAAACGATAAAGATACTTTGGGTCGATGACGAAATAGACCTTTTGAAACCTCATATTTTGTTTTTGGAAAACAAAAATTACAACGTAACTACTTGTAACAATGGATTAGATGCTATTGAAATTTTTGAAAACAGTAATTTTGACATTGTCTTTTTAGATGAAAACATGCCTGGTATGAGCGGTTTAGAAACCTTATCAGAAATGAAAGAAAAAAAGTCTTCCGTTCCAATGATTATGATTACCAAAAGCGAAGAAGAATATATTATGGAGGAAGCGATTGGTTCTAAAATTGCCGACTACCTAATTAAACCTGTCAATCCAAATCAGATTTTATTAAGTTTAAAAAAGAATTTAGATCATTCACGATTGATTTCTCAAAAAACCACTTTAGATTACCAAAAAGAATTCAGAAAAATCACTCTAGAAATGGCTTCGGTTTCTTCTTTTGAAGATTGGATAGAATTGTATAAAAAATTAATCTTTTGGGAGTTACAACTTGAAAATATCAATGATGCGGGAATGAGTTCTATTTTAGAATCTCAAAAAACGGAAGCCAATTCACAGTTTGGAAAGTTCATAGAACGCAATTACGAATCTTGGTTTGAAACCAAAGCTGACAGACCTGTTCTGTCTCATACTTTATTCAAAGAATTGGTTGTTCCTGAAATTACAAAAAAAGACAAACCTGTCCTTTTTGTTGTTATTGATAATTTGCGCTATGATCAGTGGGAAGTCATTCAAAATGTCGTAAGCAATCATTATAAACTCGAAAAAGAAGTACCCTATTACGCTATTTTGCCCACAGCCACTCAATATGCGCGAAATGCTATTTTCTCTGGTTTATTACCAATAGAAATGGAGAAACAATTCCCTGAATATTGGAAAAACGATACTGATGAGGGCGGTAAAAATATGTTTGAAGCTGAATTCTTAACGGCCCAACTTAAACGCCTCGGATTAAATATCAAGCAGGACTATTTTAAAATCACCAATTTAGCTAGTGGTCGTAAATTAGTTGATAGTTTCAAAACATTGAAAACAAATGATTTGGTTACTGTGGTTTACAATTTTGTAGATATGTTATCGCATGCTAAAACTGAAATGGAAGTAATAAAAGAGTTGGCTCCTGATGATAAAGCCTATCGCTCATTAACTTTAAGTTGGTTTAAAAACTCCCCTCTTTTAGGTATCATTCAGCAAGCGCAAAAAATGGGATTCAAGTTGATTATCACTACTGATCACGGTACAGTTAATGTTAAAAATCCATCAAAAGTAGTGGGAGATAAAAACACCAGTCTGAATTTACGTTATAAGACTGGACGAAGTTTATCCTATGAAAATAAAGAAGTCTATGCGGTAAAAGATCCTAAAAAAATTGGATTACCTAGTATCAATATGAGTAGTTCTTATATTTTTGCAAAAAATGATTTGTTTTTGGCTTACATCAACAACTTCAATCATTATGTGAGTTATTACAAAAACACCTACCAACACGGTGGCATTTCTTTGGAGGAAATGATTGTTCCGTTTTTGGTATTTAATCCCCGATAAATGGAAATAGAATTTACGATAGAACAACTGGAATCGGTAGCACAACAAATCATTGCTCAACAACCTCAAAAAGTAATTCTTTTTCATGGAGAAATGGGTGTTGGGAAAACTACCTTAATCAAACAATTGTGTAAAACTCTTGGTGTTTTGGAAGCAACTAGTAGCCCAACCTTTTCTTTAGTTAACGAATACGAAATAGCTAACAATCAATTAGTTTATCATTTTGATTTTTATCGATTAAAAAACGAAATGGAAGCGTTGGATATGGGTGCAGATGATTACTTTTATTCTGGAAATTGGTGTTTTATCGAATGGGCAGAAAAAATACCAAACCTCATTCCCGATGAACATTCGGTAATAACCATTGAATTACTTCCCGATGGAAAACGCCAACTTCAACTGACTCATTCCTAATAATTAAAAAGGGTAAAAAAAATTACGTAAATTGTACCTCATAAATTTGATCACACCATGTCATTATCACCATTTACTAAAGAACAGCTATTACCTCAAGAGGAAAAATTAGAAATAGCCAAACAAAAAAGTGAACTCTTTATTGGTATTCCAAAAGAAACTAGTCATCAAGAACGCCGTATTTGTTTGACTCCTGATGCAGTAAATTCGTTGACTTATCACGGACATCGAGTGATGATTGAAGCTGGTGCTGGTGCAAGTTCAAGTTATTCAGATAAAGAATATTCCGATGCAGGAGCTGAAGTAACTCAAGATACTAAAAAAGTTTTTGGCTGTCCCATGATTCTAAAAGTTGAACCTGCTAGTTTAGCTGAAATCGAAATGATGAATCAAAACACCATAATCATTTCTGCTATCCAAATTAAAACAAGAAATAAAGCCTATTTTGAAGCGTTAACTAAGAAAAAAATAACAGCCTTAGCTTTTGAATACATCAAAGATGAAGACGGTACCTATCCTGCAGTGAAATCATTAAGTGAAATCGCTGGAACGGCATCCGTCTTAATTGCAGCAGAATTAATGATTACCAATCAGTTTGGAAAGGGCTTGCTTTTTGGAAATATAACCGGAGTACCTCCTACTGATGTTGTTATTTTAGGTGCTGGAACAGTGGGTGAATTTGCCGCAAAAACCGCTATTGGTTTAGGTGCAAGTGTAAAAGTTTTTGACAATTCAATTACTAAATTACGCCGTTTGCAAAATAATTTGAACCAACGCATTTTTACTTCTACGATTCAACCTAAATCATTGTTAAAAGCCTTACGTCGCTGCGATGTTGCTATTGGAGCAATGCGAGGAATAGAACGTTGTCCTGTTGTTGTAACCGAAACGATGGTCGAACACATGAAAAAAGGCGCTGTAATAGTAGATGTTAGCATTGATACTGGAGGTTGTTTTGAAACCTCAGAAGTTACCACTCACGAAAAACCTACTTTTATTAAAAATGATGTAGTTCATTATTGCGTACCCAATATTCCGTCGCGATACTCTAAAACAGCCTCACTTTCTATTAGTAATATCATTACGCCTTACTTGATGCAAATTGCCGAAGATGGCGGAATTGAAAGTGCTATTCGCTTAAACAAAGGATTAAAAAACGGAGTGTATATGTATCACGGAATCCTAACAAATAAAGCAATTGGTGACTGGTTTGGATTATCAGATAGTGATATTAATTTAATTGTTTTTTAAACTAACTTTCCTTTACCTTTGCCAAAAATTATTGTATGAAATTCTTTCAACGTTTTGCGTATTACTTTGTGGGTCTTATTATGGGACTGTTTTTTGTTTCAATGGTATTTAGCGGAAAAGATACCCGTTGCAACTATTTTCCAAATGCAAGAGTTTTGAATGATTTGAGAAATAAACCATTCAATTATTCTCCTAAAGCAACTCAAATTTTAGCTCAACCTTGGATTGATACTTCTGATATAAGAAATACATTGCAATTTGGTGATGTTGATTTTGATCAAAGTAATATTGTTGTTGGGAAAGGAAAAAAATACGTAATTGAAGGTAAAACGTTAAAAAATCAAGAAATTACACTTACAATTACCAACTATTCTGACAAAGCAGTTTTAGAGGATATAGTTAAAAAGTAGTTTAATCCTTTTTAATATTTTAAACCATTAAGGTATTAAGTCTCATTAAGCCTTAAATTATCTTAATTTCTTAATAGTTTAAATCTATACATTCAACCAATTAATGGGGTCTAATCCTTTGGATTTTAAATACGAATTAGTTGTGTTAAAATGTTTATTTCCAAACCATTTTCCTTGATTTGCACTTAATGGTGATGGATGTCCGCTTTCTAAAACCAAATGTTTATCTCGATTAATTTTCAGTCCTTTTTTGTGTGCAAAATTGCCCCAAAGTAAAAAAACTAATCCTTCTTTTTCATCGGATAACTTTTGAATTACTGCATCGGTAAACAGATTCCATTTCAAATGTTTGTGACTATTCGCCAAGTCTTCTCTAACGGTTAAGCCAGCATTTAATAACAGCACCCCTTGATTGGCCCAAGATTCCAAGTTGCCGGAAGTTGGGATGAAAATACTACCCAAATCATCAACTAATTCACGATAAATATTACGTAACGAAGGAGGGATTTTAACTCCATGGTTCACTGAAAAGCACAAACCATTTGCTTCACCTTTTCCATGGTAAGGATCTTGACCAATAATGACCACTTTCGTATTCGAAAAACTACACTGATTGAAAGCCGAAAAAATCAATTCTTTAGGAGGGTAACAAGTGTAATTTTGATACTCCAAATCCACTATTTCTAGTAATTCACTGAAATAGGGTTTCTGAATTTCTTCAGTTAAAATGGATTGCCATTCGGGATTGAGTTGGAGTTGCATAGACACTTAAAATGATTCATTGTAAAATTATACTTTTTCTTCAAGAAACTCCTCTTAAACTTTGTAACTTTGCTTCATTGCAACAAATCGATCCATGATATCCATTACCGAAAAGACTTTACAAGATTTACAATTTCCTACCGTTTTAGAAACGTTATCTGCTATCTGTAATACCGATATTGGTAAACTAAAAGCACTAGAAATCATACCTTTTAAAGACAAGGAAAGCTTAATGGAAGCTTTGTTACAGACATCGGAATATGTATCTTCTTTTCAAAATAACAATGCTATTCCCAATCACGGATTTGATGCGATTACACATGAAATCAAATTTTTAGGAATTGAAGACAGTTTTTTGGAAGTAGGAAGTTTTAGAAAAATTGCCAACTTGTCAAGTACCGTTAATTTTTTATTAAATTTCTTAAGAAAGTTCCATGATTATTACCCCAACTTAAACAACCGAGCTTCCAAGGTAGAATTGACCAAAGACATCATTACTATGGTGGACGAAGTGGTTGATAAATACGGCGAAATCAAAGACAATGCCTCGCCTGATTTGTTAAACATTCGTCGAGATATGAATGTAGTTCGTGGCAAAGTGAATCAAAGTTTTGGAGTGGCTTTAACGCAATACAATTCCTTAGGGTATTTAGATGATATTAGAGAAAGTTTTGTTCAAAACCGACGTGTTTTAGCTGTTTTGTCCATGTACCGTCGTAAAGTAAAAGGATCCATTTTAGGGAGTTCTAAAACGGGAAGTATTGCTTATATCGAACCCGAAACTACTTTAAAATATTCCCGTGAATTAAGTAATTTAGAATACGAAGAAAAGGAAGAAATCACCCGAATTTTAAAACAATTATCTAACAGAATTCGTCCGTTTTTAGATTTGCTTATTGAATATCAAAATTTCTTAAGTGACATTGATGTGATTGCTGCCAAAGCAAAATATGCGAATAAAATCAATGCGATTTTACCAACAATTACAGATGAACGTCGCTTGTATTTTAGAGATGCCTTCCACCCTATTTTGTTTTTATCCAACAAAGAAAAAAACGAAGTTACCTATCCACAAACTATTGAATTAGAACAAGAAAATAGAATCATTGTCATTTCGGGTCCGAATGCTGGTGGAAAAACCATTTCACTAAAAACAGTAGGATTACTCCAATTAATGTTACAATCTGGAATGTTGATTCCGGTTCACGAACGTAGCGAAACCTTTTTGTTTGACCGAATCCTAACCGATATTGGCGACAACCAATCGATAGAAAATCATTTGAGTACCTATAGCTATCGTTTGAAAAATATGAATTATTTCTTGAAAAAGTGCAACAAGAAAACCATGTTTTTGATAGATGAATTTGGTACTGGTTCTGATCCTGAATTAGGAGGCGCATTGGCAGAGATTTTCTTAGAAGAATTCTATCATAGAGAGGCTTTCGGAATCATTACAACGCACTATTCGAATTTAAAAATTTTGGCGAACGAATTGCCTTTTGCTACCAATGCCAACATGCTTTTTGATGAAAAGTCGTTAGAGCCCATGTATAAATTAGTTTTAGGTCAAGCCGGTAGTTCATTTACTTTTGAAGTTGCCCAGAAAAACGGAATACCGTATGGATTAATCAACCGTGCTAAAAAGAAAATTGAGGTGGGTAAAGTCCGTTTTGACAAAACCATTGCCACGCTTCAAAAAGAACGTTCTAAATTGGAAAAAACCTCTTTAACGCTAAAAGAAGAAGAAACCAAAGCACGTGAAGAGAGCAAAAAAATGGAGAACATCAATGTTAAAATCAAGCAAAAATTGGAAAGCTATCAAGAATTGTATGATAGCAATCAAAAGACGATTTACATTGGTCAAAAAATTGAAGATATTGCCGAAAAATATTTCAACAATAAAAACAAAAAAGATTTGATTGGCGAGTTTTTGAAAATTATTGAAATCGAAAACTCCAAACGGAAAAAAGCTACTGCAAAAGAAAGCAAGATCATTGCCGAAAAGAAAAAAGAAGTCATTAAAGAAGTAGCAGTTCAAGTAGAGGAAATCAGGGAAGAGAAAAAAGCTAAAAAAGTCAAAGTGGTAATTGAAAAACCACGCCCAGTTCTTAAAGTGGGTGACCGTGTGCGAATGTTTGATGGGAAAGCGGTAGGAAGTATCGATGCTATTGAACGAAATAAAGCTACTGTCAATTATGGTTTGTTTACTTCTAAAGTTGGTTTGGAATTATTGGAATTAGTAGAAGCTGTGAAAAAGTAATGTTTTTATAGAATTAAAAAATAAATTTTGTTAAATTAGTTTTATAATTAAATCCCAAATTAATAACTAAGCTAATATGCTTACTTAAAAACTACAATTATGAGTCTAGACAAATGCCCCAGCTGTGGAAAAGCACTTACAGGATTTTTCAGTACAGTGAATTTAATTCCAACGACTAAAACCGAATTTATCAATAAACATCTTAATTTAAATCATGATGCTTATTGTAATGTTTGTTCAATTCCTTACATCAATCAAATTGCAAAAGAATTCGAAAAACAAAAAAACGATATCGAAAATCGTCTTAAACAAATAATACATTTTATTCCTGTTTTATCTTCCCCTGCACCAAATGATTGGAAATATGAAGCTATCGACATGATAACTGCTCAAACTACATCTGGAACAGGATTTGCTACTGAATTATCACGATCATTTAATGACTTTTTTGGTGGCGCATCAAATACAACTAATAAAAAAATATTGAATGCTACTAATCTTTGCAAATCAGATTTAAGAATTCAATGTGTAAAAATGGGCGGCAATGCTATCATTTCAACAGATATTGATTACAGTGAAATTGGATCTGGAAGTACTAATATGCTTATGGTTTGTATGTCGGGAACTGCGATTAAAGTTTCAGATATTAAAATGTTTAGTGATAAAAATCAACAATATATTTTAGAAATAATTGAATTAACCGAAAAACTTGAAGCAATTGCAGAAATGCCAAAATAAACAAGCTCTCCTATGCAAAATATCCCTCTACATAAAAATATCATTTTGTTTGATGGACTTTGCAATTTGTGTGATGCTTCGGTACAATTCATTATAAAAAGAGATTCAAAAGATATTTTTCGTTTTGTTGCTTTGCAATCGGATTTGGGTCAACAGATAATTCAGAATTTAAAAATAGACACTCAAAAAGTAGATAGTATTTTGCTTTACAATTCTGTACAAAACACTTTTTTGTATAAGTCGGAAGCTGTTTTTGAAATTATAAAAAAATTAGGTGGAATTGTATATTGTTTACTAATTTTTAAATTAATTCCTACTGCATTAGCAGATAGATTCTATGACTATGTAGCCCAAAATCGTTATCAATGGCTGGGTAAAAAAGAAAGTTGTTTAGTCCCTACATCCGATATCAAGATTAAATTTTTAGCATAATTTTATTGATATGACAAATGTCATATTATAATAAACGGTTTCCGATTAAATTTGGTTCATCTTAACAATTTTAATTATGAGAAATTTAGCATTATATTCTTGGGCAAACGGTTCATTTATTATGATAGTTGTATTTGGTTTGGTAATAGTAGCTTTAGTAGGAGCCGTGCTATTAATGATGAATTCTGGTAAGAAGAAATAAGAAGATAAAAAAAGAGGATGTCGCATAACATCCTCTTTTTGTTTTTTATAAAAATACAAGTAATTAACTTCTGATTAATTTTCTGTATTTCAATCGTTTTGGAGTTAAATCACCACCCAAACGTTTCTTCTTGTTTTCTTCGTAATCAGAGAAACTTCCTTCAAAGAAATACACTTCTGAATCTCCTTCAAAAGCCAAGATGTGAGTACAAATTCTATCTAAGAACCATCTGTCGTGAGAAATTACAACTGCACATCCTGCAAAGTTTTCCAAACCTTCTTCTAGCGCACGAAGGGTATTCACATCCAAGTCATTCGTTGGCTCATCCAAAAGCAATACGTTTCCTTCTTCTTTCAACGTCATGGCTAAGTGCAAACGGTTTCTTTCTCCACCAGAAAGCATCGATACTTTTTTATTTTGATCGCTTCCGCCAAAGTTAAATCTTGACAAATACGCTCTAGAATTCACTTGCTTCCCTCCCATCATCACTAATTCCTGACCATCGGCAAAGTTTTCCCAAATCGATTTTTCTGGATTAATATTGGAATGCGATTGATCTACGTAGGCTATTTTCACCGTTTCTCCAATGCTAAATTCACCACCATCTGGTTTTTCTTCACCCATAATCATTCGGAAAATAGTCGATTTACCAGCACCATTTGGACCAATAATTCCAACTATTCCGGCTTGTGGTAATGTAAAGTTCAAATTATCATACAATAATTTATCGCCAAAAGCTTTCGCTACATTTTTAGCTTCAATTACATTAGTTCCCAAACGAGGTCCGTTTGGAATATAGATTTCTAGATTTTCATCCAGTTGTTTTTGGTCTTCATTCAATAATTTGTCGTAGTTCTGCAAACGTGCTTTTTGTTTGGTTTGACGACCTTTAGCTCCTTGGCGAACCCAATCCAACTCGCGTTCTAAAGTTTTTCTACGTTTAGAAGCTACTTTTTCTTCTAATGCCATACGGTTTGATTTTTGGTCCAACCAAGACGAATAATTTCCTTTCCATGGAATACCTTCACCTCTATCCAATTCTAAAATCCAACCTGCCACATTATCTAAGAAATAACGGTCGTGCGTAACTGCAATTACAGTTCCTGCATATTGCGCTAAGTGTTGCTCTAACCAAAGTACACTTTCAGCATCCAAGTGATTGGTTGGCTCATCCAAAAGCAATACATCGGGTTGTTGTAATAACAAACGACATAAAGCCACACGACGACGCTCTCCTCCAGATAAATTCTTGATAGGAGTATCTCCTTCTGGAGTACGTAAAGCATCCATTGCAATTTCTAATTTAGTATCGATTTCCCAAGCGCCTAAAGCATCAATTTTATCTTGTAAAGCGGCTTGACGATCCATCAATTTGTCCATTTTATCCTGATCTTCATAATTCTCAGGAAGTCCGAATAAATCGTTAATTTGGTTGTACTCTTCTAACACAGCCATCGTTTCTGCAACACCTTCTTGAACAATCTCTAATACGGTTTTTGAATCGTCTAGTTGTGGTTCTTGCTCTAAATAACCTACTGTATAACCTGGAGCAAAAACAACATCACCTTGGTAGTTTTTATCTACTCCAGCAATGATTTTCAAAAGAGAGGATTTACCAGAACCATTCAATCCTAGAATACCAATTTTAGCTCCATAAAAGAAACTTAAGTAAATATCTTTTAATACTTGTTTGTTGCTACTTGAATACGTCTTACTCAATTTGGACATTGAGAATATTACTTTCTTATCGTCTGACATATAATTTATGTTTTGTGTTTTAAATTCTTGTAGCTACAAAGATAGTTTTAAATAAAAACAATACAATAATTGCCATTGAAATTATTAATGTAAGGAACAAATCCTACCGATTATCGATTATTTAGGTCAATACCTGATAAACTGTTTTTTACCAACTGTTTGTTTGTAATTTTAATCACAACAAAAATACTTGAGCTATGAAAAACATTCGAACTATTGACTTACAAAATTTCACTTTAGAAAAAGGCAAACAACAAGAACTTATTTCGTTATCGTATCAAATCGTGGGACAACCGATTGGTACTGCTCCTGTTATCGTAGTGAATCATTCCCTAACTGGAAACTCCAATGTATGTGGTAGAAATGGTTGGTGGAATGGTATTATTGGAGAAAGTAAAACAATTGATACGGATACCTACACCATCATAACCTTTAATATTCCAGGCAACGGTTACAATGAAAATGAAGATGATGTAATTACAAATTATCGTGACTTTACCATTCGAGATATAGCAACTATTTTTTGGGAGGGTTTATTTACTTTAAAAGTGAATTCGCTATTTGCAGTTATTGGTGGCGGTTTAGGAGGTGCAATTGCTTGGGAAATGGCAGCGATACAGCCTAACCGAATTGAAAATTTAATTCCAATAGCTACAGATTGGAAAACTACTGACCGAATCATTTCTAATGTTTTAATCCAAGACCAATTATTAAATAATTCTGAAGATCCAATGGTTGATGCACGTTACTATGCTAATTTGTATTTTAAAAATCCAGAATATGTGAATCAATTATTTAAAAGAACAAATCTAGAAAACAGTTCAATTTCGGCTATTGAAAAGTGTATTTTAAGCAAAAATAAATGTTTAATTTCAGGATATCGATTGATGAATTTTATTCAAAAATCAAATGATTTATGTCGAAATAGAACTGATTTCAAAACTGTGATGGGTAGCATAAAAGCAACTATTCATCTTATCGGAATTGATACTGACGGCATGTATTCGGTAGATGAAAACCGTAGTACTTTTCTAAAATTAAGAAAATTTAAATCCAACGTCTTTTACCACGAAATTGAATCTGATTTTGGACAAGATGCGTATTTGAAAGAAAGTGAAACAATAGCTAATTTTTTACAACCGATTTTTAAATCAAAACCAATTAGCATTCGAAACAAATTCAATTATAATTTTATGAATACATAAAGTTAAAGAGCAAATCCTTGGGTTTATACTCGTCCTTTCAACGAACTAAAAACCCAAGCATTGGCTAAAAACCCAACACCTACAGCAGCAAAACCCCAACCTGCAACATCATCATATCTAAAAGCACCCAAACCAATTAATAACAATCCCATTACAATCATAATTAGTGTAGCCCATCCTAAAATGGTATTTTTATTCATTCCCATAACTTGAGGTATATTTTTATTTTATTTGGTACAAATATAAAACTTAGTCTTAATTAAATATTTTATAAAGCATTTCTTTTAATAAATCCGATTGGGTCATAGTAGCACCCACTCCTTTGCTTTTAACGTCAACATCTCTTAACGAAGAAATAATTTGACTTACTTTTTTCATAGGGTAGTTTTTTAAAGCTACATCATAATCTTTTAAAAAGTAAGGACTTACACCTAAAACAGAAGCAACTTTTGAAGGATTTCTATCTTTCAATCCGTGGTATTTTAAAATTTTTACAAAAAAGCCAAATACAAGACCTGTAGTGACAACTAAAGGATTGGCTTTTGGATTATCAGAAAAGTAGTGTGCAATATGAAAGGCTTTCGCTTGGTTGCGCGATCCCAATGCATTCAGCAATTCAAAATTATTAAAGTCTTTACTAAAACCTATATTTTCTTCAATATGTTGGGGATTGATAGTGCTTCCAACAGGAAGAATAATCTGTAGTTTTTCTAATTCATTATTGATTTTGCTCAAATCAGTTCCTAAAAACTCGACTAACATCGCAGTCGCTTTTGGTTCAATCGAATATTTTTTTCCAGCCAAAACCCTTTTAATCCAATCGCCTACTTGATTTTCATAGAGTTTTTTACTTTCGTAAACGAGACCTTTTTGAGCCAGTAATTTGGTAGCTTTTTTACGTTTATCTAAGGTTTTGTATTTATAGCAAAAAACCAAGACCGTAGATTCCATAGGATTTTCAGCATAACTTTCAATCTTATCAATGGTGCGGGATAAATCTTGTGCTTCTTTAACAATTACTACTTGGCGATCTGCCATCATCGGATAGCGTTTAGCAGTCGAAACAATGTCGTCAATTGTCACATCACGACCATACAAAATCGTTTGATTGAATCCTTTTTCTTCTTCAGACAAAACATTTTGCTCAATGAAATCAGATAACTTATCGATATAATACGGCTCTTCCCCCATCAAAAAATAGATTGGTTTGATGTTTCCTGCCTTGATGTCATTTACAATTT
>CAYWFQ010000011.1:0-33284 GCA_964457505.1 uncultured Flavobacterium sp. | reverse complement strand
CCAACAATTTTGAAACAATACTTTCATTATCTAAGAAATCATATTTACCATTAATATCCTGCGGTGTCGCTCCAGGAGATTTTTCAAAATCATAATAACAAGACATATCATTGAGGCTAAAAATTTCGTACACTGTTTTACAACCCGTGCAACAAAATGTTTTATCATCAAAAACAATCTCTTCTGATTTTACAATATCTAAACCGCAATGGAAACAATTTTGTGTATCCATAATCTTTGCTCATTTTACCTGTGACAAAGGTCACCAATAGTTCTATCTTAAAATATGATATTTGTCATAATAATGATTAAATTTGTAATTCAACAAAGTCCCTACTTCGTATTATGAGTAAATGTGAACAATGTATTGTTAGAGAATTCAGTTCTTTAAAGGCTTTAAACAAAGACGAATTAATTAAATTGTCTGAATGCAAGGAGTCCTACACTATCAAAAAAGGTGATGTGATTTTTGAAGAAGGTGATACAATTAATGGAATTTATTGCATTAAAGATGGAATTTGTAAAATGTCCAAATTAAGTGCTAATGGTAAAGATCATATTGTAAAACTGATTACCAAAGGTGAATTATTAGGTCAACGTTCTATCATCAGTGATGAACCCGTAAATCTGAGCGCTGTTGCCCTAGAAGACATGGAAGTTTGTTTTATCCCAAGAACTGAAATAATGGGATTTTTTGACAAAAACAACCAGTTTTCAATGAATGTCATGAAAACAATTTGTGGCGACTTAAAAGAAGCCGATGATCATTCGGTTACAATGGCACAAAAAACAGTTAAAGAACGATTAGCTGAAACCCTACTCTATCTTGCAGACACCTTTGGAAAAAATGAAGATGAAAGTCTAAAAGTCCAATTATCTAGAGAAGAATTAGCCAGTATGATTGGTACTGCCACCGAAAGTTGTATTCGTTTACTTTCTGATTTTAACAAACTAGGTTTGATTGAAATAGCTGGTAAAAAAATCACGCTTAAAGAAATTGGAAAATTGAAAAAAATGGCGGGGTAGCGAATGTATTATCCTTTTCAACTTGAACGTGCTACACTAAATTTTATCTCATTGACTTTATTTACCACTTGGTATTTAAGTTCAATTGGAATAAATCTAAATGCAATATTTTCATTTTGAAGTTCTACGTTTAATGTGCAGGTTTTATAATTGTGTAAAACGTATTCTCCCAATAAATAAAATCCACACACGATCCAAAAAAACATTCCAACTGGATAAAAACTAAAATTCAGTCCAATAAATATCCCCCCAAAAAGTATATAAATAATTTCATACAGAGTAGGAATCTTTCTAACAGATACATATACTTTTTTAATCTCTTTGATCTGAATTTTTTTGGGACTTATAAAATTGCCTTGAATTAACAACTGCGACTCTTCGATACGAATTTGATCTAATTTGTTATTAAATAACATACCCTTGTCATTTTAGTAGAATTACTTAAATCCTAATTATTTGAGGGGCACTAAATTTAATTACACAACAAATTTAAAGTCTAAATAATGTATCTTTAGCCCATAGTTAGCTCATAAATTATATATAAAGATGAATCCAGAAAATTACAATCAATTACGTATCGATATTCAGAAACAAATTGGATACCAAATTGAAAACCTTTCTGAATTAAAAATGCTTCACGAAGCCGTTGAATGGAATACCAAGAAAAAAATTAGTTTTAATACACTTCGACGATTTTTTGGTTTTTTGAAAAGTACTACACCCAACTTAAACACTCTAAATACTTTAAGTCAATATATAGGCTACGAAAATTATAGTGCATACCAAAAAAATAGTTTGAGAGATAATGATTGGTTTGTATGGACCCAAACTATTAAAATCGAACTTAGTGATTCTCTTAACGAAAGTGATATTCAATGGCTTGAAACGCAACAAAAAACCAATGATTATCATTTAAAAATTGCATCTATAATTAAAACATTCATTTATAGAAAAAATTACGATATTCTGAATCAATTTTTTGATAACCGAATTTTAAAGTTTGAGGAAACTAACCAACTGAAACTTGCTGCCAATATCTGTTTGCTTTTTAGAAGTTTAAGTGATGAAGAAATAGACGAATTAATTCAAAAAACAACACCTAATAAAGTATTTAGAGAAAACATTCTCCATTGGTTTGTAGATTACTCTAATTTTAATAGTTATTACGGAGCTTTTTTATTGGAAGCAAGAAAACATGCTTTACCTGAAAGTCATGAAGCACTTTTCTATGATTTAATTGTATGCTACAACGACTATTTATGTTGTAAATCCAATTTAAAATTAATTGATTTAAATAGACTACAACCTGATTTTTTCATTGTATTACAAGGTCGATGTTTAGCTTACAACCTACTGTACTTTAGTGAACAAAAAAACAATCTTGAATTTGAACTAACTTGGAAAAAGTTACTACATAAAATAACTACTTCTGGTAAGGTAAATATGGTCACCATAGAAGTTTTTCCTGCCTTACTTTTAATTAAAGATTTTGAGAAAAGCACTTTATTAATTCAAAATTATTATGAAGAACTTTTAACGTTAGAAAACTGGAGTAGTTATCCCAATTTAGGAATGATTTTAATCACACAAACCCTACACTTAATCAAAGAAAATAAAATTAAAGAGGCGAAAATCGGCTTTGAATTGATTAATTTATCAAAATTTAGTCTTTCTTATTCTGATTACATTAAACTATTTTATTTGATTGCCAAGTACCAATTAGAATTAGCTTCTTCTTCTAATAAAGTTCAATTAACTAAAATTCAAGAAGAATATGAATCCATTGCAATTCAAACCGGATTTAAACGATTTTCAGTTCGTTTTTTAACCGAATACTTAATTAATACTGATTTAGATTAAGATGCAATACGTAAGCACCTATAGCTATAATAAAAAGTGCTAAACCCATTTTTTTATTCCATTTTTCTTTAAAAAATAAAGCTCCAAAAAGAATGGTTAGAATAGGTGTTGCCAATGGTAAAAGAGAGGCTAATAACGGATTGGTTATCTTCAATCCTAAAAAACCAGTCCAAACGGCGGTAAATATCAACGCAGCCATCAAAACTAATATATAAGCTGATTTCACAATAGTTGGTAGCCATTGAGTTTTTACCGATTTAGGTTGCATTATTAATCCGATACCACCCGCTAAAAAAACAATTATTTCTTGATTCACTACCGAATAAAGCGGTGGGATAGATTGTTTAAAATTATACCAATGCACCAATCCTGAGGAGGCAAAAAACAAAGACATCAAAGTATAATAAATTATGGTTTTGATATTGGATTCTTCTGAATGCTGTTGCTTTATCTGAAAAACATAAACACTAAATCCTACAATAATTAAAGTTGTTCCAAACAAAAAATCTAAAAAATTGAATTTTTCAAAAAGAAACAGGTAAGAAACCGTAAATGCAGGTATCAATAAATTAAATATCCCTAATTGTCTTAATGTGCCTTTTTGGAGAGCTGACAACATACAAATTAATCCAAAAGCACCCAATACTGACGCAATTGTAACACTATATACAGAATCAATGCTTATTTGAAAAACTATCTGCGGAGCATAAAGCATAATAACCACAATTCCGATAAGCGTTGTCAAAAGTGCTCTGAAAGTCATTATCAACCAACTATTAGCTTGTTGTAAAACTTTTTTCCAGAGTAAATTATTCAACGAATATAGAACAACAGATAGTAGTAAATATATCATAGTATGCAATTATAACTTCTTCGCCTCGTTCCAAAACACATCCATTTCAGCCAAAGTCATATCCATCAACGGTTTTCCTATTTCAGTTGCTTTGCTTTCCAAGTATTGAAAACGGGAAATGAATTTTTTATTCGTTCGTTCTAAAGCATCTTCGGGATTGATGTTTAAGAATCGAGCATAATTAATCATTGAAAAAAGTACATCTCCAAATTCGGCTTCCATTTTATCTTGATTCCCAGCGGCAACCTCAACTTGCAATTCTTGTAATTCCTCTTGTACTTTGTCCCAAACTTGATGCGGTTCTTCCCAGTCAAACCCTACTCCTTTTACCTTATCTTGAATTCGGCTCGCTTTTACCAAAGCAGGTAAGCCTTTTGGAACACCTTCTAAAACGGATTTTTTACCTTCTTTTAGTTTGAGTTTTTCCCAATTTTGTTTGACCTCTTCTTCATCTTTTACTTCAACATCACCATAAATATGTGGATGACGAAAAATGAGTTTGTCGCAAATGACATTACATACGTCTGCCATATCAAAATCTTGAGTTTCACTCCCTATTTTGGCATAAAAAACAATGTGCAACAACAAATCACCCAATTCTTTTTTGACTTCTTCCAAATCATTGTCTAAAATGGCGTCACCCAACTCATAGGTTTCCTCAATAGTGAGATGGCGCAAAGTTTGAAGGGTTTGCTTTTTGTCCCAAGGACATTGGTCACGCAATTCGTCCATAATGGTTAACAATCGATCGAAAGCCTGAAGTTGAGATTCTCTTGAGTTCATTGTGAATATTGGTTTTGGTAAAAATAAAAAAATCCTGCTAAGAAATTCATCTCAGCAGGATTTAATCGTATCTAAAATAACAATTACGCTTTAGTAGCTTTTGCTTTTTTAGGTTTTTCTTCTGTAACTGATTCTTCTTTACTTGATGCTTTAGGCGCTTCGTCTTTCACCAATCCTTTTGATTGTAACAAATTGTACCAATTCAATATTTTTTTGATATCAGAACCGTATACTCTTTCTTCGTCATAATCAGGTAAGATTTCTTTGAAGTAAGCAGCTAAAGTTGCTGCATCTTCTTTGTGCGAAATTGCGGGACCATTTTTTTCTTTTTTAGCTATAGTATTCAATATTTCAGCCAATGGTTTTTCAGCTTCATACGTGTAAATCGAAATTTCAGACAGCAAACTTACGTTAGCTTTTAAATTTACTGTGATTTTTTTTCCATCCAATAATGACTCAGCTACAAAACCGGTACGAGTTTGGATTTTCAATTCGAACAAACCTGGTTTCCCAGAAATAGCTAATATTTTTTCGATATTCATTGTATAAATTTTAATTTAATTATCTTCCTTTTTTACCAAAGAACTTCATTCTATATTCTTGAAATGTCTTTCCTTCGGTAATATTTTTTAATTTTTTTTGAATCAAACGTTTTTTCAACGATGATATTTTATCTGTAAATAAAACGCCTTCAATGTGATCGTATTCGTGTTGAATTACTCTAGCAATTAAACCGTCAAAAACTTCTGTTTTCATAACAAAATCTTCTTCACAGTACTCAATCGTAACCACAGGATTTCTGTACACATCTTCACGAACGTCTGGAATACTCAAACAACCTTCGTTAAAGCTCCATTCTTCCCCTTCTTCTTTTAGAATTTTAGCATTGATAAAAGTGCGTTTGAAACCATTCATCTTTTTTTGATCGGCTTCAGACATATCTTCATCATCACTGAAAGGTGTAGTGTCAATAACGAACAAGCGAATAGGTAATCCTACTTGTGGTGCTGCTAATCCAACCCCATAAGCATTGTACATGGTGTCGTACATATTAGCAATAGTTTCTTTCAGGTTAGGATAGTCAGGCGTAATAGCCTCTCCTACTTTTCTTAAAACTGGATCACCATAACCTATAATTGGTAAAATCATTTTTGTTGTATTACGGATTATCTACTATGAATTAAGTAGTATCTTCTCCTAATTTCGAGTGCAAAAATAGTAAAAATAGATAGTATACTATAATTAATTTGGTTTTAGTATTTTCAAGAACCAATTACGATTAGAAACTAGTTGTAAAAAACAAAAAAAGCATCGAAAGAGAATTCCAATGCTTTTATTTTTAATTTGAAATTGTTTAGTTCAATTTTAATGTGGCTGCTGTACTTTTTCTAACTTCATCCAACAATTCTTCATCTAAATTCAATTCTTTACCATACGAAGGAATCATCACTTTTAATTTTGACTGCCATTCAGTAGTTATCAATTGGTCTTTGAAACATTTTTGTACTACGTCAAGCATAACTGTTACAGCAGTAGAAGCTCCTGGTGATGCTCCTAACAAAACTGACAATGTTCCATCGTTTGTTGTAATTACTTCTGTTCCAAACTCTAAAATCCCACCTTCTTTTTCATCTTTCTTAATTACTTGAACACGTTGCCCTGCACGTTCTAATTTCCAATCTTTTGATCTTGCATTGGGTACATATTCACGTAAAGCATTCATTCTATCTTTAGGTTTTTGACGTACTTGCTCAATCAAATACTTGGTCAATGGAATATTTTTAATTCCGGCAATTACCATTGGAATAATGTTGTCTGTCTTAATTGATAAAGGCAAATCTGAGTAAGATCCGTTTTTAAGAAAACGTGTAGAGAAGCCCGCAAAAGGACCAAAAAGCAATTGCTTTTCGCCATTAATCATACGGGAATCAATATGAGGTACCGACATTGGCGGAGCACCCACACTAGCTTTACCATATACTTTAGCTTCGTGTTTAGCAATAACATCTGGATTGGTACATCTAAGCCACTGACCACTAACTGGAAAACCACCATATCCTTTTCCTTCAGGAATATTGGCATTTTCTAACAAGGGTAAAGAACCACCTCCAGCACCAATAAAAATAAATTTCGGATAGACTCTTCTTTTTTGATTGGTGGTTAGATCTCTTACTTTGATTCGCCAAGAACCATCATTTCTTTGTTTTAATTTTCTAACCTCATTGTTGAAGTGCATACTTACACCATCTAGCGATTGTAGATAATTGAACATACTTCGTGTTAGTTCGCCAAAATTTACATCGGTTCCAATGTCCATTTTAGTTGCAGCCATCGGTTCGGAAAGCTCCCGTCCTTCCATTACTAAAGGCATCCATTCTTGAAGAGCGGAGAATTCATTACTAAAATCCATTTCTTTAAATAACGGATTCGATTGCAAAACTTCGAATCTCTTTTTAAGATATTCGACATTTTTTTCTCCCCAAACAAAACTTAGGTGAGGCACACTTTTTATAAATTTTTCAGGAGATACGATTTTATTTTGCTGCACTAAATAGGCCCAAAACTGTCTTGACACTTCAAAAGATTCCGCAATACTAATGGCTTTTTTAGGACTAATTGACCCATCAGCTGCCTCTGGTGTATAGTTCAATTCACAAAAAGCAGAATGACCTGTACCTGCGTTGTTCCAAGCATCAGAACTTTCGCAAGCAGCATTATCTAATCTTTCGTATATTTCGATAGTTATGTTAGGTTGTAATTCTTTAAGAATCACCCCAAGAGTGGCACTCATAATTCCAGCACCTATAAGGATTACATCGGGATTGGTTCGAATTGTAGTATCAGACATGGCTCAAAAATTTTAAAGTGCAAATATACTCCTTAAAATTGCAAAAATCATTATGAAATTATAACAAAAACAAGTCTAAACGTAAGAAAACAAACAGATTGAAAGTCAACTACAAATTTTAGTTTAAAACATTTTTCGAGTCAAATAATCTTGAAGCATTATAGTGGCCGAAATTTCATCAATTAATCCTTTATCTTGACGTTTCTTTTTACTCAGTCCACTATCAATCATGGATTGAAATGCCATTTTGGAAGTAAATCGCTCATCAACACGAATGACTTTCATCTCCGGAAAATGATTTGTAAAATGAGTTACAAATCCTTTGATGATAGACGCACTTTCAGACGGCTGTCCATTCATTTGTTTAGGTTCGCCAATAAGTACGGCTTCTACTTTTTCTTTTTGGAAATACTCTTTCAAAAAAGCAATCGCTGTTGCCGAAGGGATCGTTGTTAATCCAGAGGCAATAATTTGCAATTCATCAGTTACTGCAATTCCTGTCCGTTTTTGTCCGTAATCTATAGCGAGTATTCTTGGCATCAACTTAGTACTTATTATTAGCGAGTGTAAATTTACTAATAATCGGTATATTTAAATGAATTTAAGTTCCAATAATACAATTAAATTTAGACTATTCTACTCCAATTCGCCTTTTGACAATTGCTCAAAAAAACTATCTTTGTGAAAAATTTATACATACAACACAATGAATTCATTACAAACAACAATAGAACAAGCTTGGGAAAACAGAGCTTTGTTACAAGAAACTACTACAACTGACGCTATTAGAGAAGTTATCGAATTATTAGATGCTGGAAAATTGCGTGTTGCTGAACCAAAAGGCGAAGGATGGCAAGTAAATGAATGGGTAAAGAAAGCGGTAGTAATGTACTTCCCAATCCAAAAAATGGAAACTTGGGAAGCTGGAATTTTTGAGTACCATGACAAAATGGAATTGAAAAGAGACTATGCTGAAAAAGGAGTACGTGTAGTTCCAGGAGCTTCAGCTCGTTATGGTTCTTACATCTCTAGTGGAGTAATCATGATGCCAAGTTATGTAAATATTGGAGCTTATGTTGATGAAGGAACCATGGTTGATACCTGGGCAACAGTTGGAAGTTGTGCTCAAATTGGGAAAGACGTTCACTTGAGTGGAGGTGTTGGAATAGGTGGTGTTTTAGAACCATTACAAGCCGCACCAGTAATTATAGAAGATGGTGCTTTCATAGGTTCTCGTTGTATTGTAGTAGAAGGAGTTCATGTAGGCAAAGAAGCGGTTCTAGGCGCTAATGTGTGCCTAACGGCATCAACCAAAATTATAGACGTAACAGGAGAAGAACCAAAAGAAATGAAAGGATTTGTTCCTGCTCGTTCTGTTGTAATTCCTGGAAGTTACACTAAAAAGTTTGCAGCTGGAGAATTTCAAGTACCTTGTGCTTTAATTATTGGTACACGTAAACCTTCAACAGATCTAAAAACATCATTAAATAACGCTTTGAGAGAATACGACGTAGCGGTTTAATAAAAAACAATGGTTGATATCTCAATTATTATTGTAAACTACAAAAGCTGGAACGACCTAAAAGAATGTCTTCAGTCCATCGTTTCTATAACTAGCGACAGATTTACAATGGAAACAATTGTGATAGACAATCAATCAAATGATGGAAGGATTGAGGGATTTAGAAACCTCTTCCCTTCCATTTCATTTATAGAAAACACTGGAAATAATGGATTTGCCAATGGTTGTAATACTGGAGCAGCGATTGCAAAAGGAAACTATTTATTTTTTTTAAATCCGGATACAATTATTTCTGAAAACGCTATTTATGAGCTTTGGCTTAACGCCTCTAACTATAAAGATGTGGGGATATTTTGTTGCACTCAAATTAATGAGACCAATAAAAAATATAATGAAATCCGATTTTTCCCAAGTCTAACAACTCTATTTGGACCTTTTAGAGCATTGTTTAAATTGATCAACAAACAAACTATTAAAGCCAATTACAACCTAGACAGACCAATTGTTTATCCTGATTGGGCAACCGGAGCAGTAATATTTATGAGTAGAGACTGGTTTGATAAAATATGCGGTTGGACTGAAAAATATTGGCTTTATTTTGAAGATGTTGATCTTTGTAAAAAAGTTCAAAACCATGGGGGGAAAATAGGATTAATAAGAAGCTCATTTATTATTCATAAACACGGTGGAGCTTCAAGAATAAATATAAAAACGAAAGCTCTGACTAAAACTGAAGTTTTAATTTCGCAACATGTCTATTTTAATGAACATACAAGTGGTTTTGAAAATTTCATAATCCAATTACTTTTGGTCATCGAAATAGTAATTGAAAAAACAACACTAGCCGGTTTAGGGGCTCTTTTCTTTTATATTCCAAAATTAAAAGTAAATCTTTTCATATTTAAGAATTTATTCTTTTATTACATCAATGCATTAAGTAAAATGACCTGGACTAGTCCTCGTGCAATGGATTACTTAAAAAATTAATTAAAATTTAATTATAAAATTAAACAATCATCCCTAGTCTAATGAAAAAACTACTCGCTGTACTCCTCTATATTATATGTTCCCAATTACAAGCTCAAACTTATATTAAGGCTAATGCATTTACAACACTATTAACAATTCCCAATATAGGTATTGAAACTAGTATTGGCAAAAAATCCACTTTCCAATTTGATGTAACAGCATCCTTTTGGAAATCAATAAAAGGCAATCCTAGACAATTTTATCTATTTATACCTGAATACCGTTACCATTTTAAAGAAAAAAATAATGGATTTTATGTTGGTGCCCATATTGGAGCTACTATTTTCAATTTTCAAAAATGGAATTACTTGAATACTAATAAATATGAAGAAGGGTTGGGATATGTTATGGGGGCCACCATAGGTTACAAAGCCAAAATAAACGAAAAGCTTCATTTGGATTGTTTCTTAGGTGGAGGCTCACATCAAGGTTTTTATAAAGGCTATATAATTGGCACAAACCAACGTTACGAATCGGCAAAAAATTATAATAAAAGTGGCGAATGGCTACCCTATAGAGGAGGTATTATGCTTTCTTATCAACTAAAGTAAATTAAACAAATGGACATCAATCAAGAAGTTTTCAATGCGTTTGAAGTAATCAAAAATGGAGGAATAATTCTCTACCCTACCGATACTGTTTGGGGTATCGGTTGTGATGCAACTAATCCAGAAGCGGTGGCAAAAATATACCAACTCAAAAAAAGAGCTGAAACTCAGAGTATGATTTGCCTAATGAACGGAGAAAAGATGATGTACAATGTTTTCAAGGATATTCCAGAAGTTGCATGGCAAATTTTAGATTTATCAGAAAATCCTACCACTTTAGTTCTTGATAATCCAAGAAATGTAGCTACTAATTTAATCGCTACCGATAAAACTTTAGGAATTAGATTAGTTAAAGAACCTTTTTGTTTTAAATTAATGGAACGTATGAAAAAACCACTAGTTTCAACTTCCGCTAATATATCAGGCCAACCTACTCCTAAATCATTTAAAGAAATTAGTCCTGAAATTATAAAAGGTGTGGACTATGTTGTAAATTTGCACCACGAAAAAATTGCAGGAAAACCTTCTACCATAATCAAACTAACGAGCGATGCTCAGGTAAAAATTATTAGAAAGTAATTAAATCTAATTTGAGAATGTAATGTAGTTTTCAAATTTTCAAATTAATAAATGAATCATAAATCAGCCTTACATAATACAATCTTCGAAGTAATCGCTAAAGCTTCACAAGCACTCCAAGTAGAAAGCTATGTTATTGGTGGGTTTGTGAGGGATTTTCTCCTTGGAAGGGATGCAAAAAAAGATATTGATATTGTTGCCGTTGGTAGTGGAATCGAGTTGGCATTAAAAGTATCCGATTTACTACCTAAAAAACCAAAAGTGCAAGTTTTCAAAACTTATGGAACAGCGATGCTTCGTTTTGAAGATACTGAAATCGAGTTTGTTGGCGCCCGAAAAGAATCCTATCATTTTGAAAGTAGAAATCCAGTTGTTGAAAACGGAACTTTAGAAGACGATCAAAACCGTCGCGATTTTACCATCAATGCATTGGCTTTATCTTTAAATCAAAACACTTTTGGCGATTTAGTTGATCCGTTTAATGGCGTTTTGGATTTAGAAAACAAAACCATAAAAACACCTCTTGATCCAGATATTACCTACTCTGATGATCCGTTACGAATGATGCGTGCGATTCGTTTTGCGACTCAATTGAATTTTGAAATTGAAGAAAATTCACTAAATTCTATTACCAAAAATGCAGAACGTATTAAAATCATTTCGGGAGAACGTATCGTGGACGAATTAAATAAAATCCTTTCAACCGAAAAACCTTCTATCGGATTTTTATTATTATACAAAACGGGACTTTTAGATATCATTTTACCTGAATTAACCGCTTTAAATCAAGTCGAAGAAATTGAAGGTCATACACATAAAAACAATTTTTATCATACGCTTGAAGTAGTTGATAATATTTGTCCCAATACAGCTGATGTATGGTTGCGTTGGTCGGCTTTATTGCATGATATTGGGAAAGCACCTACCAAACGTTTCAATAAAAAACAAGGTTGGACATTTCACGGACATGAATTTTTAGGCGGAAAAATGGTGAAGAAGATCTTTGAAAGATTGCATATGCCTTTGAACCAAAAAATGAAATTTGTTCAAAAAATGGTCATGATGAGTTCTAGACCCATTGTATTAGCAGAAGATTTAGTAACTGATTCAGCTGTAAGACGATTAGTATTTGATGCTGGAGAAGATGTTGATAATTTGATGACGCTTTGCGAAGCCGATATCACCACCAAAAACCCTGCAAAATTCAAAAAATACCATAATAATTTTGATATTGTACGAAATAAAATCATTGAAGTAGAAGCTCGAGATCAGGTGCGTAATTTCCAACCTCCTATTTCTGGAGAAGAAATTATGGCTATTTTTGATTTACAACCTTCTCGCGAAATTGGTGTATTGAAAGAAGCGGTAAAAGAAGCAATTTTGGAAGGCGAAATTCCAAACGAATACAAAGCTGCTTATAATTTTGTATTGAAAAGAGCTGAAAAATTAGGGTTGCAAAAAGTAAATTAATCATGAAAAAATATTTTCTACCATCTGCTAAGACAGCGCTAGTTTTAGTATATTTAGTTATACTTGCTGGTGCATTGGTTCGAATGACAGGTTCAGGAATGGGTTGTCCTGATTGGCCAAAATGCTTTGGATACTACATCCCTCCTACTGAAGAAAAAGAATTACGCTATACAGTTGGAAAAGAATATTCAAAAGGACAAGTTATTATTAAAGATGAAAGTCTTTTAGTGGCCAAAGACCATTTTGTTGCTCCAAGAAATTTTGAAAGTACACATTGGGAAAAATACACTAAACATGATTATGCGATTTTCAATCCATTACACACTTGGGTAGAATACCTTAATAGATTAGTTGGAGCCTTAGCCGGAATTGCTTGTCTAGTTGCTTTGTTTTTTTCTTTCGGTTTCTGGAAAGAAAACAAAAAGTTAGTGTTCTTAAATCTGCTGATCTGTTTCTTAATGGGCTTTCAGGCCTGGTTAGGGAAAACAGTCGTTGATTCTGTATTAAATCCGTATAAAATCACCACTCACATGTTGGCTGCATTAGTGATTGTTGCAGTTCAATTGTATGTGATTTATTCCGTTCAAGAAAACAAAAAAACAAAAACCTTAGATACCGAATTCAAATGGGTTTTATACGCCGGATTAGTATTAACCATTGTACAAATCATTTTTGGAACACAAGTTCGAGAATCAGTGGATACGATTGTGGAAGCTGGTTTGCCAAAAGAAGTTTGGTTACAAAACCCAAAAGGAGGATTTTATACCCACCGAAGTTTTTCAATTTTAGTGGTTTGTGCCAATGCCTTTTTATTTTGGCGAAATAGAAAACTTACTTTAGGATTTGATAAAATGAATTGGGTTTTAGGATTGCTTTGCATCGAAATCCTATCAGGTATTGCGATGTATTATTTTAATTTTCCGTTTGGATCACAAACCATTCATATAGCGATGGCTACTTTATTATTTGGATTGCAATTCTATTTGGTTTTGGAAAACTCAAAAAAAATAAATTCATAATTCCCCGACTATAATGTCACAATATCGTCTTAACCATAATTAATGTCAAAACTAGCTGCTCAAGATAAATTTTTAGATTTATCCGATTATGGAAGACCTTTTGGAAAATGGCTTGCCAATAGCTTAAAAAATACGCGCTTTACTCCTATTCACGTTACGCTTTTGTTTGGTTTTGCTGGGTTAATTGCTATCTATTGCATTCTTAACGAAAACTATCTATGGGCTGGATTTTTTATCATTTTGAAATCCGGAATAGACGCTGCTGATGGTGAGTTGGCTCGTTTAAAAAACACTCCATCTTATGTAGGAAGGTATTTAGACAGTGTATTTGATATCATTTTAAATTTTCTATTCTTGATGACGATTTGCTATGTATCGAAAACTTCTTTTTGGCTTACTTTAATTGCTTTTTTCTGTATACAATTGCAAGGCACTTTGTATAATTATTATTATGTAATTCTTCGAAACAAATCAGTTGGAGGAGATACAACCAGTAAAGTTTTTGAATACAAATCTCCGAGAGCATTACCAGGCGAAAGTCAAAAATCAGTTGATATCTTGTTCCAAATATATACCATTGTGTACGGTGGATTTGATAAAATTATTCACGCTTTGGATAATGATGCCTACAAAGTAAAAACCTTTCCGAATTGGTTTATGACATTGGTTTCGATGTATGGATTAGGTTTCCAATTATTGATTATCGCTGTACTTTTACCATTGGGTCAAATCGAATGGATTATTCCGTTTTTTATAGCGTATTCTGTGTTGATTTTTATATTGATTGGAATTAGAAAAACACTGTTTAATTAACCCAACCATTCTTTAAAGTCAGCAACTCGTTCACGAGCCACGATAACTTCCTCTGCGTTATAAGTAGGCAAACTAATTTTTAATCTGGAATTGGAATAGACATGTATCTCTTTGACTGATTGCATCGGGATAATAAATTTGCGGCTAATGCGGTAAAAATCTTTAGGATTCAATTCGGCTTCCACAATTTCTAAACTACTATCAATCAAGTAATCTCGATTATCTAAGGTATGAATGTAAGTTCCTTTGTTTTCACTGTATAAACATTCAATTTCAGATAAATCAATCACTTTGAGTTGTTGTCCAATTTTAACCGAAAACCGTTTTCTGTATTCTTTTGAAACCGGATTAACCAACATTCGTTTGATAGCTTCAAAATCTAAATTTGAAAAACTATTCACTTGAAATTGATTTTTGAATTTTGCAATTGCAGTAGCCAATTCCTCCTCGTCGATAGGTTTTAATAAATAATCGATACTGTTCAATTTGAAGGCGCGCAACGCATATTCATCATAAGCAGTCGTAAAAATTACGGCACTTTTGATATCGATTTGTTCAAAAATTTCAAACGACAAACCATCGGACAATTGGATATCCAAAAAAATCAAATCAGGATGCGGATTCTTTTGAAACCAATCCAATGACTCTTCTACCGAATGCAGTAAAGTGGTAATCGAAAAACCTAATTTCTCGACTTTACGTTGCAGCAAACGAGCCGCTGGCTTTTCGTCTTCGATGATGATGATGTTCATTGTAAATACATTTTCAAATTCAACATTCGATATTCAATTACTGCCACATTGATTTATTTTGTTCTTCTTTCTCCATCAACTCTCTAATCTTGCGCTGTTCCCAATCTTTCCCAAGAATAAAATAAGGAATAAATGTACTCATTGCATGAGCCAATAAACCAATGCCCCAGAAAAATGCCGTGAAGAAATTTTTAAATTGAAAATAACTTTCTCCAGGTTCAAGGTTTTGAATATTAGCAATCACAAAAATAATATTGATTACTAAATACACTAATGCATGGGTATAAAATCCTTTTAATTTTTTAACTTTTTTAACCGCTTCTTCGTATTGTATTTGGTCTTTATTTATAATTTCCATTGTGTTTAATTTTCAGGTTATTATTCCCAATTATTGGTCTTTTCTTTGTTTATTATTTCTTGTATTTTTCGTTCTTCCCACGATTTTCCATAGCCAAAAACACCTATAGCATGAAACGTAACTCCTAACCCCCAGCCCAACATAGGATAAATAAACCACTTATGATCCCAATTAGTATAATAATTAATTAATGCCAAGGAAGGAATTACGACACAGTAAGATGTAAAATTGCCATAAAATCCTTTTAGCTCTTCAACACGTTTTTTAGCTCGTAAGTAGGCATTGTTTTCTTCGTTAAATTGAGACGTTTTCATAATTAAAATTTGTTTAGTTAAAATTGGTAAATACACTTTAAACGATATTTCATTTTGAATGATTTTGACTTGACGTTCCGTCAATAAAGCATAACGATTGACTATGTTTTGTAATCCAACACCTTTTCCATCGGAGAGTACTTCTTTCTTTTGCCAATTATTTTCGATAACCAATTGATTGTCATCGATACTAATTTTGATGTGCAGTGGTTTTGAACTACTCACAATATTGTGTTTGATACAATTTTCTAACAATAATTGTAGTGAAAGCGGAACTACTTTTGCATCCACATTAGTATTTTCTGGCAATTCGTACGAAATACTATTCTCAAAACGCATGGCTAATAATTGCATATAAATTTTGGCGAAAGCCAATTCTTCTTCCACAGCCACTAATTCTTTGTCTTTTTGATCCAAAACATAGCGGTATATTTTTGATAACGAAGTCGTGAATTTTTGGGCGTTTTCGGGATTTTCTTCAATCAAAGAACTCAACACATTGAGGCTATTGAATAGAAAATGAGGGTCAATTTGATTTTTTAAACTTTCAAATTGCGCATTGGCAGTAGTCGCTATGATTTTTTGCTCTTTGACTTTGGTTTCTTGTAAGGATTTGTAAAAATAAAAAGCGTGAATCGTTAATGATACAACCACAAAAAGCACAATAGGAACAAGAAAATTCCCAATACTTTCCTCCATTATATACTTTTGAAAAGATACTCCATCTATGATTACTTCTTCAAAAACACGTAATACAAAAACCGTGAATAATGTAATGCAAAACGTACTGAAAAATCCAACAATTAATCGATTGAGCGAAAATCTATTGTTTTTGTAAACGGAATCCAAATAGATAAAGACTGCAGCATTAGCATAATATAAACTAAGACCATATAACATGGTATAACCAAAGTAAATACTGAATGAATTATACAAGACAACAGTATCACCAATTAGGAAACGTACTAGTAATAAAACCAAAAAAATGCTTAGTGATACTACTAATGCTCTAGGGAACTCTTTAACTAATTTAGAAATAATATTCATTTGATTAATATAATAATTGATGTAACAAGTTTACCAAACTTAAGGTTAATAAAATAACTATTCGGATCATACTATTGTTTTTTTGATGAAGCAAAGTTGCACTAAAGAATCAATGTATAAAAATAAGAAAAACCGAATTGTCAAAAAACGAAGATGAATTGTAGAATGTTTATATTTACAGCACTAGAATTTACTTTTCATGAAACCAGAAAAAGAAATAATAATCGACGGGGAGCCATATCTTTTGGGTGATATAAATCTTAAAAAAGACCGCCGAAAAGCCAAAAATTTATTACATCGGTTGAATGTTACGGAATATCGTGTGACTAAAAACGCGCGATTGATTTTGGAAGAATTACTACCCAATGCAGGTGCTAATCTATACATTGAACCTCCGTTTTTCTGTGACTATGGATACAATATTTTGTGTGGAGACAATGTCTTTTTTAATGTAAATTGCGTCATTCTGGACGAAAATAAAGTAACTATTGGCTCTCATGTTCTTTTTGGTCCTGGAGTGCAATTGTACACTGCCTCACATCCTTTGGAATCGCAAATGCGCCGCACTCATAAAGTTTCAAAACCTATCACAATTGGAGACGATTGCTGGATTGGTGGGAACGCTATTATTTGTCCAGGAGTTACAATTGGCAATGGTTGTGTTATAGGAGCGGGTTCAGTAGTGACAAAAGACATTCCTGATTATTCTATGGCAGTGGGCAATCCTGCCAAAGTGATTAAGAAATTAAAATAAAATACTCCCATTCAACAATTTAAAATCTTTTCAACAAAACGTAAATCACAATTCGTAATTCGTAATTAATAATTTACCTTTGAACTTTCTATAAAAACAACGATTATGGTTTATAAATTCAGAGTAATTCTAGACGCAGAAGAAGATATTTTCAGAGATATTGCAATACTAGCTGAAGACACTTTAGAAGATTTACACAATGCTATCTTCAATTCTTTTGGATTTGATGGAATGGAAGTCGCTTCATTTTATACTTGCGATGACACTTGGAATCAAGAAGATGAAATTCCGATGTTTGATGCAGGCGATGTTCCTGGCGAGCAAACCGTCATGAGTGATTACAAATTATCGGATCTGTTAGATAAAGAGAATACCAAAATCATCTATGTCTATGATTTTATCAATATGTGGACTTTCTTAGTAGAATTGGCTGCTGTTGAAGAACCTCAAGCAGGAGCTTTGTATCCGGAAACACTGTTTTCTCACGGAGAAATGCCAGATGAAGCCATCGAAAAAAACTTTGAAGCTGATATGCACGATGATATTTATGGCGAATTTGAAGATGATTTAGACGAAGACGACCTAGATATGTTTGAAGGAGACGATAGTTTTGAAGACTATGGTTTTGAAGAAAATTGGAATTAGAAGCCCCCTAACCCCCAAAGAGGGAACTACAATGAGATTTCAAAAAAGTAATTAATCAAATAAACTGTCCAGTGCTTAACTCCTCCCCTTCGGGGAGGACGGGAGGGGCTTAAACTTATGATCAACCTATTCAACACCCACATTGACACCCTTTCTATTCACCGTGTGGGAAATAAAAGCCGCAACGAGGCATTTTTTTTATCTGAGCAAACCTTTAATCTAAATGATGAGATTGTTCCGTTGATGAAGGAATTTTTCTTTAAGCCTTTCAGAGAAAAAGAAGAAAATTACTTTCAGTTTGCACACGAAGTGGATTTGGATTACAACGAAATGTACAAATTTGCTGCTCAAATATTCGAGAATCCGTCTAATGTACATGAGGTTTCAAAACAAATCACGAAACATTTGTTTGAACAATCCAATCACCCCCATATTAAGAACGGCGAAGTATATGTTACTTATTTAACCAACCTTTCGATTGATAATAATGTGGTTGATGCGATTGGGATTTTTAAAAGCGAAATTCAAGCCGATTTCTTGCAATTTGAAGAAAAAGAATCGCATCTTGAAATGATGTTGCAACATGGAGTAAGTTTGAATAAATTAGACAAAGGTTGTATCATTTTCAATTACAAAAAAGAAGAAGGATATAAAATACTAACTGTTGATAGCAATCGTTATGATGCGCGTTATTGGTTAGAACACTTCTTATCGGTAGATGCATTCGAAGACGAAAATTTTATTACCAAAAAGTATTTAAAGTTCTGTCAAGGCTTTGCTAAAGATGTCGTTTTCCCTGCCGAGGACAAAAAAGAAGAGGTCATGTTCATGAATCGTTCTGTAAATTATTTTGCTAAAAACGATCAATTTGAAGAAACTAATTTCTTAAATGAAGTTTTAGACAATCCCGATTTGATTCCAGAATTTAAAAACTACAAAGTAGACAAGGGAGATAAATACAGTATTGAGGACATTACTACTTTTCCAATTGCTAATGCAGCGGTTTCTGATGCTAGAAAGTCCATCAAAAATGTGATTAATTTAGATACGCACATTCAAATCAAAATGGATTTCATTAACCCTGAAAGCGCCGAAAAATTTGTAGAAAAAGGCTGGGACGAAGAAAAGCAAATGTATTATTACTTGGTCTACTTCAATAAAGAAGAGAAAAATTAAAACAAATCCCCGATGAGTACTCATCGGGGATTTGTTTTTTTAGATCAATATGATTTAAACGGATTAACGTTTTTGAAATTTCGAGTGATGTAAAGAAAAGATGCACTCATTATATTCCCCATCGATTTGGCTTTCTTAAAATTCAAATCATTCGTGTAGCGATACAATTCCAATTTTAACTGTTCCAAATGGGATGGAGTCGATAACGTATCTTCGCCCATAATTTTCAATAAACGCTTAATTCTATTTTCAGCCGAGTGAATTCTTTTAGCTAAAACAGAACGCTCTTCGTTTTTATATTGATTAACAGAACTTTCTTGTAATTTATCTTTTACCAATTTCACCATTGGATAATTCTCTTTAAAAAACTGAGGACGATAGACTTTAAAATTACCTTCATAACATTGTTGGTCAAAGTCAATGGCGCGAATTCTATACACTACTTGGTCAAAATCATGAATTGGAATGACCACATAATTATAGGCGCGCATATCACCCAATAAGCGAATCATGGAACGTTCATTGAACTTCACAAACTCTTTCGCTATCTGCGATTTTTCAGTTTCGGTACAGTCTTTTAAATGTGTATTGATAAAAACATCCCCTGCGATACCCATAATATGCTCCTCAATTAAAGTATCTTGATGAACCAAAAAATTGATTTTATCAGGTGACAAAATATGTTCTAACTCCAATCCGTACACACGAGAAGCATCTGCTTTTTTTACATAAAAATGAGTATAATTATCGTTGAGAATATTTCTAACCTTGATTCTGAAAGGTTTTGAATTACCAAACGTACAATAGTCAATCGAGTCAATATTTAAAAATTTGATAATCTCTAGATTCCCATCAGAATGCAACAAAGAGTAGATTTTTTTGAGCGTTAAATCAATTTCTTCTCTCTCAAATTCATTATAGTATACTCGAATCCACAATGTATCCCTATCTTCTTTGTCATAGACATTAATAGAGCCCGAAAAACGTAATAAATCATCATAAGCAATAGGGAACTTTGAAATCCGATCGAATCGTTCGAGATAGTCAAACAACGCCTCATTAATAGGATAAGACGGTTTTTTAAAAATCATTAAAGGCTCTTCGCTCATTGTGAATGTGTTTACAACAAATTTACTGAAATTTTTGGTGAAAAATAATTTTTGGTTTCCTTTTCCGTTAGCAACTACAAAAAGAGATTTATAGTATCTTTGTTTTGTTATGAGTAGGATAAAAATCGTATTTATTATTGTGATAATTAGCTTTATTCCAAATTGGATTTCGGCTCAAATCAGCATTGATGATACCCAAAATGCCGATCAGTTAGTTCAAGTACTTACCAATAATAATTCTTGTTTAACTGTTTATCCAGCATCAGCTTCTGGTTCAATAATAAATAAAAGCTTTGCCTCATTTAATAAAAACGGCAGTAATTTTCCTTTTACCGCTGGGGTGGTTTTAAGTACCTGGGAAAGCAACAATTCAAAAGGACCATATAACCCAAGTTTTAGCAATAGCGTAGAAAGTTGGTCAGGAGACAGTAACATGAATTCAATTTTAGGGATAACTTCTTATAATGCTACAACATTAGAATTTGAATTTGAATCGTCAACCAATTTTTTAAGTTTCAATTACATTTTTGCGTCTAATGAATATATACGAGATTATCCATGCAAATACTCTGATGGACTTGCTATATTAATTAAAGATATAACTACCAATAGTAATTATATTAATATTGCAACACTACCAGACGGTACGCCTGTATCGTCAAAAAACATCCATCCAGCTATAAATTTCACGGATACTTCGCTATCAAAATGTGATGCAAAAAACGACACTTATTTTGGTCAATTTAACACCGATTTAGCAATTGCTAGTCCAATAAATTATGCTGGACATACAAAAGCATTAAACGCACAAAGTAAACTAGAAATTGGTCATCGTTATAAAATAAAATTCGTGATTGCGGAAGATAATAATCGTGCCCAATTCTCAGCATTGTTCATTGAAGCAGGTAGTTTTACTTCAAAAATAGATTTAGGTAAAGACAAATTAGTTGCGGATAATTCGGCTATTTGTACAGGAGAAACATTTGAAATCAAAACCAACCTATCAAATCCGACATATTCTTTTAAATGGTTTAAGGACGGATCCGCTAGTCCTTTAATTGGAGAAACAAATCCTTCACTCATAGTAGCCAATGCAGGTACATACAAAGTGGAAGTTTCCGATCCTTCTGCAAGCTGTATTTTTACAGGAGAAATCAAAATTGAATATACAATTGGAATGGGTTTAAAAGACGTCCAACTTGCCAAATGTGATGATAATGGTTTAGGAACTGCTTTTTTTGATTTAACCTCTTTAAAAACTGTACTTGCTAATAATAACCCCGACACGACTATTTCCAATTTTTATGAGGATAATAATCTAACTATTGAAATAACCAACCCAACTGCATTTGAAAAAACCAATTCTGGTGATCAAATTGTGTATGCCAAAGGGATTAATTCAAAATTAAGCTGTTCGGAATCGGCCCAAATCACATTAAAGACATTGGCAAGTAGCCAAAACTTAAGTAGTTTACCAACACCAATTATCAAAGAATTTACTGGAGGGAAAAATTCGATTGAATTGATTACTCCTTCGACAAACTCTAACTATGAATTTTCTATTGATGGAATCAATTACCAAAGCAATGCTCTTTTTACAAGTGTTCCGAAAGGAAATTATATTGCCTATATTAGAAACACTACAAATTGTGAATACGCCACTTATCCATTTACTATTTTAGATTACCCCTCATTTTTTACTCCAAACGGAGATGGAATAAACGATGTTTGGAAAATAATGGACTTAATTAATTATCCAAATGCAAAAGTTTCCATTTTTGATCGTTATGGAAAACTTTTAAAACAAATGAATAAAGATTCCAATGGCTGGAATGGCACCTTAAATAGCTTACCACTACCATCAGATGATTATTGGTTTCGATTAGTCCTTAATGAAAATCAAATTGTAAATGGTCATTTTAGCTTAAAAAGGTAAAATAATTTTTGCTATTTTTAACAAATGAAAAAAATACTACTTCTATTTATATTACTATTTTCATTAAACTGTATTGCACAGCTTAGTAAAACACATTATATACCGCCATTAACAAGTAATCCATCTGTAGCTCCTCAAGATCATTATATCTACATTTCAACTCCAAGTACACTAGATGTTAAATTTAAAATATTGCTAATTGGAGGATCTACAATTTCTGGCACCGTAAATAAAAAAACACCATATAGATATTCAATTGGTAATGGTGATAATACGCAATTATTTGAATCAAGCTCAAATACCGGAAAAGTAATAAATAAAGGATTTGTAATTGAAAGTGAAGGTCTAATATATGCCAATATTCGAACCAATTCAGGAGGCTTTAACCAAGCTGGAGGACTAGTATCAAAAGGTATTAGTGGGTTAGGAAAACGTTTTAGAGCCGGTGCTATGCTAAACAGCTCTAATATAGTTGGTTTATTAAACTTTTTTTCCGTTTTGGCTACAGAAAACAACACCAAAATTACCATTTCAAATATACCAAACGGAACAGTATTGGCTAATGGAAGTTCATTTGCAGGACCAGAAACAATTGATTTAAATAAAAATGAAAGTTACATTTTAGCCATTAATGGCAACACAGGTAGTAATTTAATTGGGGCATTGATTGAGTCGGACAAAAATATTGTGGTCAATAGCGGTTCTTTTGGAGGAACTAATGACCCAACAAATAATACTAATGCAGGAAGAGATGTAGGATTCGATCAAATTGTAGGTGCAGATAAAATTGGTACTGAATATATATTTATTAAAGGTCAAGGGACTGATGTCTTAGAAAGAGTACTCTTAATAGCCGATACAGATAATACCGAAATTTATGTTAATGGAAGTACTACCTCAATTGCAACAATTCAAGCTGGCCAAAAATATATTTTGGACGGAAGTCAATTTGTAAACAATAACTTATACATAAAAACCTCAAAAAACGTATTTGCTTATCAAAGTATCGGAGAAAGATTATCAAATGCCAATCAAAATTTATTTTTTGTACCACCTTTAAATTGTTCTACACCTAAAATTGTAGATAATATTCCTCAAATCAATTTGATTGGTAGTAGAGATTATAATGGAGTAGTAAATATTGTCACAGAAACAGGTGCGACAGTATCAATTAATGAAGTTCTTACTACTGTAACTCCTATCCCAATTTCTGGAAATCCTAATTTTGTTTATTACTCAGTCAACGGATTTTTTGGTGATGTAGCAATCAAATCAACTAAACAAGTATACGTTTCTTATTACGGAACGAATTCAGCAGCTACTTACGGAAGTTATTATTCAGGATTCGATATAAAACCTGAACTTTCAATTGAAAATACTACAACGATTACTGGCAGTTGTATTCCCAACATTACACTTAAAACTGAAGCCGATGTTGATTACAACTATCAATGGCTAAATAATGGTGTGGACATAAATGGAGAAACTGGAAATACGTTTACCCCTTTAACTCCAGGTTACTATCAGGTAAAAAGAAGTATTCCAAGTTGTAGCACCAGTAATTTATCAGATAAAATTCCAATAAGTAATTGTTCAACTGATAACGACAATGATACTGTTCCTGATAATGTAGATTTGGATTTTGACAATGATGGAATTACAAATTGTGAGGAATCATTTGGAAATGTTGCGCTTGATTTAACAACAACAAGTATTTCAAAAAACACTTATTCAAATTCTTACACGAAATTAATTACTCCTACTGCATCAAATAGTGCTTCTGTTTCAGGGCCTTTACTTGAAAAAAACAACGGTGATTTTATAAGTGAAATACCCGCTGGAAAAGGAAATAGTGTAGAATATAAAATAACTTTTACAAATCCAATTTCCATTGCTTTAGAATATGCAAATACTGCAAACAGCACTGACTTAATTAACGCTGATGGTGAATTTATTGTCAAATCTGATAGTGATAAAACAATAACGGTTTTAAATCCTAACAATCAATTATTAATCGATACTAATTATGATGGTGTTTATGAGAGTGATGTTACTGAATACTCCTCCTTTGAAATCCGTTTTAGATTGAATAGCACGACACCTCTAGCGGCTGGAACAGGAACGTTTCACTTTCAATCGCACCTAACTTCTTCTCTGATATTTATCCATTCTAACTTATCGGAAACTAACAACAACAAAGCAACTTTCACAATTAAAGCAACATGTATTCCTAGAGATTCTGACGTCGATGGAATGGCAGATCAATTTGATTTAGACAGCGACAATGATGGTATTGCAGATATTATTGAATCGCAACCTAATACAGCTGTTGGCACATCTAATTTAGACACTAACAAAGACGGCCTTTTTGATGTTTTTGGATCGGGTACAACACCTTTGGATACCGATAATGATAGTGTAAATGATTATTTAGATTTAGATAGCGATAATGATGGAATCAAAGATACTATTGAAACACAAACAGACCAAGATACTGACGGAATAGGAAATTACCGTGATCTAGATCATGAAAATGACAATTGCAATGATGTTGTTGAAGCTGGATTTAGTGATGGTGATTCCGATGGGAAATTTGGAACTTCTCCCCTATCAGTTGATGAAAAAGGATTGGTCGTTGGAGCATCTTATACAATTCCAAATGCAAATTATTCTATTAGCGCCCCCATAATAATAACTTCACAACCGATAATTTCGCCAATCTGTGAATTACAGAATACTTCTATTGCAATTGTAGATAATGGCGGGAATACGTATCAATGGCAACTATCTATTGATGGAGTCAATTGGAACAACCTTTCAAATAATACTATCTATTCCGGAGTAAACACCAACACATTAAATATTAATCGAGTAACTAACACAATGAATGGCTACCAATACCGAGTACAACTAGATAAAGTCGGTAATAGTTGTGGTGTATCATCTAATCTAGCCATTTTGACTGTATATGCTTTACCATCAATAACTTCAACCATAGATTTGAAACAATGTGACGATAACGCAGATGGAAGATCAGACTTTAATCTAACAGAAAAAAATAATTTTATATCAGCTAATGCTGCAACAGAAACATTTACGTATTATACTTCTTCAATTGGAGCTCAAACTAAAGACAACTCCACATTAATTGTTAACCCAATTGCATATACTAGTAATTCTAAAAGAATTTGGGTACGAGTTGAAAATACAAATGGTTGTTTTATCACTTCGGAAATGAACCTAATTGTTTCATCTACTCAGATACCGTCTACTTTTAAAAGAGAATTTAAAACCTGTGATGATGCAATTAGTTCGATAAGTACTGATACAGACGGAATCTCAAAATTTGACTTTAGTAGTGTTACAGCAGATGTTGAGCAATTCCTAATTCCCCCTTTGTCTAATTATGCTATAAAATATTACCGTAATGAGGCCGATGCTTTAGCAGAAATCAATGAGATAGTGAATACAGCTGATTATAGAAATATTGGTTATCCAAACGAGCAAGAGATATGGATTAGGGTTGAAAGTATATTAGATAATTCGTGCTTTGGTTTAGGACCACATATTAAATTAATTGTAAATCCAAAACCAAATATTGATACCAATGAAGATGGACACGATAATAAGTTAGTATGTTCCAATTTACCTTCTTTCTTTGTCGAACTCAATGCTGGAATTACTGATGGAACACCTACCGCAAATTATTCGTATCAATGGAAAAAAGATGGAGTCGTTTTACTATCCGAAACGAATTCTACTATAGATGTGAATTCAAATGGAACTTATTTAGTTACCGTATCAACAGGATTTGGATGTTTTAGAATACGTAGTATCAACGTAACTGCTTCTGATATAGCTACAATTAATAGTATCGAAATTATCGATTTAACTGATCAAAATTCAGTTACTGTAAACGCTTCGGGAAAAGGAAAATATGAATTTAGTTTAGATGCAGCCTTTGGTCCATTTAAAACATCTAACTTATTTGAAAATGTTGCCGCTGGAATACATGATATATATGTCATTGACACCAATGGATGCGGAACCATTTCCAAAACTATAGCTGTAATTGGTGTTCCAAAGTTTTTTACTCCAAACGGAGACGGATTCAATGATTTTTGGAATATTAAAGGAGTAAACAATACATTTAACTCAAAGTCAATTATTTATATTTTTGATAGATACGGAAAGTTATTAAAACAAATTATTCCTTCAAGTCAAGGCTGGGACGGAACGATAAATGGTGCTCCTATGCCAGGAGATGATTATTGGTTTACAGTTGAATTAGAAGATGGTCGTGCAGCAAAAGGGCATTTTAGTTTGAAACGCTAATCCTAATAATTAGTAATTAATGAACTAATTATGAAAATTTATTTTTGCTTAAACACATGAAAAAAAAGTTATTACTATTAATTGCAATACTGGCAGCTACTACTTCTTTCGCACAAAAAGAAGCGGCAATATGGTACTTTGGTGAAAAAGCAGGATTAGACTTTAATTCTGGAAGCCCAGTAAGTATAACTAATGGTAAAATTATTACCAATGAAGGCTGTGCTTCTATTTCAGACAAAAATGGAAATATCCTTTTTTATACCGACGGTTCCAATGTATATAATAAATCACATCAGGCGATGCCTAATGGAAATGGCCTATTAGGACACAAATCAAGTACCCAATCTGCAATTATTGTCCCAAAACCGAACAATCCATATGTATACTATATCTTCACAGTGGACCAACCATTACCAGATAATGTAGATGACAACTTATTAAATGATGAGGATCCTCCAAATAATGGCTTAAATTATTCAGAAGTTGATTTAAGATTAGATAATGGTTTGGGAGATATTCCTACTAACAAAAAAAACATTCATTTAATTACATACAATCCTGAAAATAATGAAGAAGTTAAATTTAAATGTTCAGAGAAAATCACTGCTGTACAACATGGAGATGGAATTTCATTCTGGGTTATTACGCATTTTTTAGATAATTTTTATTCCTTTAAAGTTGGCAACAATGGTGTTAATACAATCCCAATTAAATCTTCAACTTCATTAAATGTTCCATTAGGAGGATACTTAACCAATGCCATCGGTTACTTAAAAATTTCACCAAATGGAAAAAAATTAGCTATTGCAAATTCTTCATTGAAAACTAATAATGAATTAGGCCCGAAAGGGGAAACTAGGAGAAATACAGGAAACGTTTGGTTATTTGATTTTGATTCAACAACAGGTGTTATTAAAAATGGTATCACTTTAATTAGCGGAACAAATCCTTATGGAGTAGAATTTTCGGCGAAATCAAAAAAAATGTATGTTAGTGTTAATCAATATAATTCAGATGGTATAAGTGTCGGCAGTAGTTTGTATCAGTATAATTTAAAGGATAATAATATAATTAATTCAAAAATAGAAATCATAAATTCTCAAAAAGTTGCAGGAGCATTACAACTAGGAATCGATGAAAAAATATACCGATCAGGATATGATATATCAAAACAAGGAGGAGAAAAATTATCTGTAATTAATAATCCAGAACTAGACGGAACTGATTGTAACTATTTAGTAGATGAGATCGACTTAAAAGGAAAAAAAGTATTTCTAGGACTTCCCCCTTTTATAACTTCACTTTTTCTATATTCATTCAATTATGAATTCAATTGCTTAGGTAGTTCTACTCATTTTTATTTTAACTCAACAGAAAAAGTTGATTCTGTTGTATGGAATTTCGGAGACGGATTTAGTACCACTGAAAAAGACGCATTTCATACTTATTTAGCTGCTGGTGATTACAAAGTAACATTGATAAAAACTGTTAACGGAGAGGAAAAAGAACCCATTGAGAAAACAATTACCATATTTGAAACTCCAAAAACAACTATATCACCCTATAAATTAATTCAATGTGATACTCAAGACCAGGACCCAACAGATGGATTAGCAAGTTTCAATTTAGAATTAGCGACTTCAGCATTGAAACAGATCCAAAATGAGGTGGAAATTTATTATTACAAATCTACAGATGAAGCTAATGAAGATAAAAACAACGTAAATTCTTTAGACTTAATATATCGCAATAGTGAAATAAATGAAACTATTTATGCCAAAATTGTAGTGCCTTCAGGATCATGTTATAGTATTCAAAAAATCACATTACAAGCTAATCCGAATAGATCATTATTACCAACTTCTTTTCACGAATGTGAAAAAACAATTGGCAAAGCTGAATTCGATTTAGAAAAAAAGACAATTTTAATTCGAAACGAATTAAATCTACCACAAAATGTAATCTTCACCTATTTTGCAAATAAAAAAGATGCTGAATTGGGTACTAGCCCCTTAGCAAAAAAATACATTTCAAATTCCAAAACACTATACATTAGAGCTGAAAATGAAGATGGTTGTTATGGAACAGGGCAATTTGACATTATCGTAGATCAAAGCCCTGCTGTAGAATTAAAAAGTACTGAAATACTTTGCGAAGGATTAAATAATCTTGTGACTTTAAATGCTGGAATTATTGCTCCAGCAATAGAAAATGATTATACATATCTGTGGAACACTAATGAAACTTCGTCTACAATTAAAGTAAACAAAGAAGGAAACTATAATCTTGTTGTAAAAAATAGTTATAATTGTATTTCAAATCGAAATATCACAGTCATTCTCTCTAAACTAGCACGAATTAATTCGTTAAAAATAAATGACTTACAAAAAGAAAATCAAGTTATTATTTTACTTGAGAATCCATCTACCTACCGATTTAAAATTATATTTGAAAATGGGACAGAAACTCCCTTTCAAGATAATACAATGTTTGATAATGTACCTGGAGGGCTACATCAATTAATTATTGAAAATAAAGATGGCTGTGGAAAAATCAACGCTGAATTAGTAGTTTTAGAAGCGCCATTATTCTTTACACCCAATACAGATGGATATAATGATTATTGGAATTTAAAAGGTACAAATGGAACAATTACGATACACTCTATAATTCATATATTTGATCGTTATGGAAAACTAATTAAAGAAATAACTACAGATAGCCAAGGCTGGGATGGCACAATTAATGGAATTGCACTTCCAGCAGATGATTATTGGTTTACAGTTAAATTAGAAGATGGTCGGGAAGCAAAAGGACATTTTAGTTTGAAACGATAACTAATCCTGAATTGATTTAAAAAAGAAAACCATCAACTTTCGCTGATGGTTTTTTCTGTAAGTAAGATGCAAATCCTTAGATTTTAAATCTTTTTCTATCTGTTTCTGTCAAATAAATTTTTCTCAAACGAATACTTTTTGGAGTTACCTCAACATACTCATCTTTTTGAATGTATTCCAATGCTTCTTCAAGAGAGAAAATGATTGGCGGAATAATTCTCGCTTTTTCATCATTCCCAGAAGAACGAACGTTAGATTGTTTTTTCTCTTTAGTTACATTGACACACATATCATCACCACGAGAATTTTCTCCAATTACCTGACCTTCGTAAATTTCAGCATTTGGTTCAACAAAGAATTTTCCACGATCTTGTAATTTATCGATAGAGTAAGGAATAGCTTTTCCTTTTTCCATTGAAATTAAAGATCCTTTGTTACGTCCAGAAATTTCTCCTTTGAAAGGTTCGTATCCTATGAAACGGTGTGCCATAATAGCTTCTCCAGCTGTAGCGGTTAACAATTGGTTACGCAATCCAATAATTCCACGAGATGGAATATTAAATTTGATAATCATACGTTCCCCTTTGGTTTCCATACTCAACATTTCTCCTTTACGTAAAGTTACAAACTCTACTGCTCTTCCTGAAAGTGATTCTGGCAAATCAATGGTTAACTCTTCAATAGGCTCACATTTTTTACCATCAATTTCTTTGATAATAACTTGTGGCTGACCAATTTGCAATTCATATCCTTCTCTTCTCATCGTTTCAATAAGAACAGATAAGTGCAATACACCACGACCAAAAACCATGAATTTATCAGCTGAATCAGTTTCACCTAACTTCATCGCTAAGTTTTTCTCTAATTCTTTAGTTAATCTTTCACGGATATGACGAGAAGTTACAAACTTACCTTCTTTACCAAAGAATGGTGAATCGTTAATGGTAAACAACATACTCATTGTTGGCTCATCAATAGCAATAGTTTGTAACGCTTCTGGATTTTCATTGTCGGCAATAGTATCACCAATTTCAAATCCTTCAACGCCTATAATTGCGCAGATATCTCCTGCTACAACTTCAGTTACTTTTTTACGTCCAAGACCTTCAAAAGTATGTAATTCTTTTATTCTTGATTTTGAAATAGAACCATCTCTTTTACATAAAGAAATTGGCATACCTTCTTTCAAAACACCTCTTTCTAAACGACCGATAGCGATACGTCCTGTGAAAGATGAAAAATCTAATGAAGTAATCAACATTTGTGGTGTTCCTTCAGATACTTTAGGAGCTGGTACATTATTAATTACCATATCTAATAATGGCTCAATGTTTTCTGTTTGATTTCTGAAATCATCAGACATCCAGTTATTTTTAGCAGAACCATAAACAGTTGGAAAATCCAATTGTTCTTCAGTTGCTCCTAATTCAAACATTAAATCAAATACTTTTTCGTGAACTTCTTCTGGAGTACAGTTTTCTTTGTCCACTTTATTGATTACCACACATGGTTTCAAACCAAGATCAATTGCTTTTTGCAAAACAAAACGTGTTTGTGGCATTGGACCTTCAAAAGCATCTACTAATAAACAAACACCATCAGCCATATTCAATACACGCTCTACCTCACCACCAAAATCGGCGTGACCAGGAGTATCAATAATGTTGATTTTTGTTCCTTTGTATACAACAGAAACGTTCTTTGAAGTAATTGTGATTCCTCTTTCACGCTCTAAGTCGTTGTTATCAAGGATTAAGTCACCTGTATTTTCGTTGTCACGAAATAATTGACAGTGATACATAATTTTATCAACCAAAGTCGTTTTACCGTGGTCAACGTGGGCAATAATTGCAATGTTTCTAATAGATTCCATCTGTGATTTTTAATGGGTGCAAAGGTACACTTTATTTTGAGATAAAAAATTGTTTCTGTTCATTACTTAAAATCCAGAAACTAATCCATAAAAAAAGCCTCCTAAAAAGGAGGCTTTTACTATCTTCAATTGTATTTAATTACAATTTAGCAACGTGTTTTGTTAACTTAGATTTCAAGTTAGATGCTTTATTATCATGAATGATATTTTTCTTAGCTAACTTGTCAATCATAGAGATCACAGCAGATAATTTAGATGAAGCATCCGCTTTATCAGTAGCTAAACGCAAAGCTTTAATAGCATTACGAGTAGTTTTGTGTTGGTATCTGTTTAATACTCTTTTCTTTTCGTTACTTCTAATTCTTTTTAAAGCTGACTTATGATTTGCCATTTGGTGTATATTTTAAAATGTAAATAACTAATTAATTATTAGAAATAAAATCAGAAAAACCTCCCACAATTAATTATTATTAATCACTTCAGTTTTAACTAACAAAACAAATAAAGGAGACACCAAAATTTGTTTCATAAAACCATTTCAAAACTAATTTGTAGTCCGTGGGGGAATCGAACCCCCCTTACCAGGATGAAAACCTGGCGTCCTAACCGATAGACGAACGGACCATTTTCCCTCTAAGTTCAGGATAACTGTAGCATTAATCAGATTTTGTAGTCCGTGGGGGAATCGAACCCCCCTTACCAGGATGAAAACCTGGCGTCCTAACCGATAGACGAACGGACCTCAATTCTGTAATGCGGATGCAAAAATACAACTATTTTTTAGACGCACAAGAGTAGACACGAAAAAAAAAATATTTTTTTTAATAGGCTTTTGCAAATAACACTCTACCAGCAGATTCCATACCTGTTAAAACACATTTTCCTTGCTCTTCTACCCTATCTAAAGGGATACAACGAATAGTTGCTTTGGTTAAATCCTTGATTTTTTCTTCTGTTTCAGCAGTTCCATCCCAATGTGCCGAAATAAACCCACCTTTATTCTCTAATACATCTTTAAACTCATCAAAAGAATTTACTTCAGTAATATGATCTTGTCTGTAATTTATTGCGCTTTGGAACAAATCATTCTGGATAGTTTCTAATAAATCATTAATATAATTCACGATTCCATCTTTAGCCACTACTTCTTTACTTAAAGTATCTCTTCTCGCTACTTCAAAAGTTCCATTTTCCAAATCTTTAGGTCCTACTGCAATACGAACCGGAACTCCTTTTAATTCCCATTCAGCAAATTTGAATCCTGGTTTTTGAGTAGTTCTATTGTCAAATTTGACAGAAATTTTCAACTTTTTGAATTGCACCATCAAATCATTCACAACTGAAGTGATTTTTTCTAATTCTTCGTCTGACTTATATATAGGAACAATAACTACTTGAATTGGCGCTAAATTAGGAGGTAGCACTAATCCATTGTCATCAGAATGCGTCATCACCAATGCTCCCATCAAACGAGTCGAAACTCCCCATGAAGTTCCCCAAACGTATTCTTGTTTTCCTTCGGCATTAGCAAATTTAACATCGAATGCCTTAGCAAAATTTTGACCTAAAAAGTGGGAGGTTCCAGCTTGCAAGGCTTTTCCGTCTTGCATCAAGGCTTCAATACAATAGGTTTCATCAGCACCTGCAAAACGCTCTGTTGGTGTTTTCAATCCTTTTACAACTGGAATAGCCATAAAATCTTGAACAAAATCAGCATACACATTCATCATTTTTTCTGACTCCTCAATAGCTTCTTGACGTGTAGCGTGAGCGGTATGACCTTCTTGCCATAAAAATT
>CAYWFQ010000010.1:0-33659 GCA_964457505.1 uncultured Flavobacterium sp. | reverse complement strand
AAGGCAAATACCCCAAGCAATTGTGGTATTTGTTTTTAGTAGAAATGTGGGAACGCTTCTGCTTTTATGGAATGCGTGGTGTTTTAACGTATTTCATGGTCGATCAATTACTATTGAAGGACGAAGCAGCTAATTTACAATACGGCGCCATTCAAGCCTTTGTCTATGCGTTTACATTTATAGGAGGTATTTTTGCCGACAAAATTTTAGGTTTCAAAAAATCCCTATTATTTGGGGGAACAGTAATGATTTTGGGAAATCTCTTAATCGCTTTTTCACCATCAACGCTGTTTTATTATGGTATTGCTTTTTCCATAATTGGAACTGGCTTTTTCAAACCCAATATTTCTTCCATGGTGGGCGAATTATACCACGAAAATGATCATAGACGCGATGCTGGTTATGGGATGTTCTACGCTGGAATTAATGTTGGCGGACTTCTAGGAGGTGCTTTGTGTATTTATTTAGGTAAATATTATTCTTGGCAATGGTGTTTTTTATCGGCAGCTATTGTGATGTTTTTAGGTTTGATTACATTTTTGTTGACCAAAAAACATTTAGGTCCTATTGGCAATTCTCCATTATTGAATTTAACTACAACTAATAGAAAAATCAGAGAAATTGCAGTTTATGTAGGTTCTTTGTTGAGCATTCCATTGATTTTTTTAATGGTAAAAAATACGGATTATACGGACTACTTTATGTACACAATCGGCATAATTGCGATTTTGTATTTTATTGTTGAAACCGTTAATTTGAAAAATATTGCTTTGCAAAAAAAGTTAATTGCAGCGTTCTTATTCATCTTCTTTTACTTCTTATTCAATGCTATTTATGAGCAGAGTGGAGGTTCGTTGTCTCTTTTCGCCAAAGACAATCTGAATGATAGTTTGTTGTTTTTTCATATTGACCCGAATGTAGTCAACAATAGTTCCAATACCTTTTTTGTAATTGTATTCAGTCCGCTTATTGGATTATTATGGTTGTGGTTAGGAAAGAAAAAAATTGAACCGAATACGATTGTGAAATTCGGAATCGGATTTTTATTTCTTGGAGCTTCTTTTTATATTTTTTACCTCACTCGATTTTTTGCTAGCGTCGAAGGAATTGCCTCTCTGAATGTATTTACATTTGCCTATTTGGTTACTACAATTGGTGAATTGTGCTTAGGTCCAATTGGGATGTCAATTATTACTAAACTTTCTCCAAAACGTTTGTTTGGTATGATGATGGGATTATGGTTTTTGGCTAGTGCATTTGGTCAATTGGCTGCAGGTAAATTAGGAGCCGCTATGTCCAATTCAGATACTGGAAATACATTAGTGTCTAAATTACAATCGTATACAGAAGGTTATTATCAATTAGCCATTTATTCTGTTATTGCAGGAGTGTTTTTGCTATTGATTACGCCCTTAGTAAAAAAATTAATGCAGGAAGTTAAATAATTCACTAATTTTGATTTTATAAATAATACAACACAATGAAAAAAATAATTATCACCTTAGTCTTTGTTTTGGGAACGATTTCTCTACAAGCACAAGAATTGTATTGGGAAAGTAATGTGAATAAAGCCATTGAAGTTTCAAAAAAAACCAAAAAACCGATGCTGTTGTTTTTCACAGGAAGTGACTGGTGCGGATGGTGTATTCGTTTGCAAAAGGAAGTTTTGAAAACTCCTGAATTTGCTTCTTGGGCAAAACAAAATGTCGTTTTGGTTGAATTGGATTACCCAAGAGCAAAAGCTCAAACCAACGAAATCAAACAACAAAACGCACAGTTGCAACAAATATTTGGCATTCAAGGCTATCCAACTGTTCATTTTGCAACGGTGACTGAAACCAAAGGGAAAATCAATTTTCAATCTTTAGGAAACACAGGCTATGTAGCCGGTGGACCAACAGCTTGGTTAGGTGTTGCAAATGGTATTTTGAAGAAAAAATAACTGTTTTAATGCAGGATATAAAATCCCTTTTCACTAGTTGAGTGAAAAGGGATTTTTGCTTTTAAGCAAGTTGCATTCCATCGTTTTTGAAGGGATTTGAAATTGGACGCATCAGCAACAATAACTTTTGGACGGCTTATTTGTATAAGTCGTTCCAAATTTATTTTAGGGGACTGCGTGAACACAATGATATCAGTATGCTGTTTTGGATACACACCTGTACTATCTATAATCAAAATACGTTTTCCATTGAAAAAAATAGTGTTTTTTAATTCTTTGGCTGCAGCCAAATGACTAAAATTCGCCACAAGATAAGTGTTGAGTGTATTGTTTTTAACACCGCCTTTTCGGATGCTATCATTGGCGTAAAGTGTAACAGCATTTCCTTTGCGTTCCCCAATTAAGGTGTGTTTCTTGGAATTGAAGACTATCCATTCCTGCTGGGTTGCTACTTTCCATTCATTCCAAATAAACGTAAATTGTAGCAACACAACTGAGATCAAAATAGCAACCAACCGATGAAACTGCGGTTTTTTAAACCAAAGAATGATACTTAAGACTACTGCATAACTACTTAAAAGGAAGGCTAAGGAAAACGGAATGTCTTTAATAATAAATTGTTCTAGCGAAGCAATGGTATGAATGATTTTATCTATAATAAATAAACTCCATTCTAATGCCTTCGATAAGAAAATGGGACTACTATCAAAATAAGCCAATACCATTACCAAAACGCCTAGTCCCATAATGAATCCGGTTAGGGGAATGATTACCAAATTCGTAATAAAAAACAACCCTGGAAACTGATGAAAATAATACAAACTCAAAGGAAGTGTTCCAATTTGTGCCGCGAAAGAAACGCTGAGAATGTCCCAAATGTATTTTGAGATTTTGTTTTTGGGTTTCCAAATGCTAGACAATAATGGATGAAACCATAAAATAAAAAATAACGCTAAATAACTGAGTTGGAATCCTACATCAAATAGGAAAGCGGGTTGCACTAATAAAATGAGTAAAATGGAAACCAACAAAGTGTGGTAAATATTCACGCTTCGACGAAGGTGTTGCCCAATGGCTACAAACGAAAACATGGTTACAGAACGTACTACCGAAGGCGCTAATCCTGCTAATATACCGAACAACCAAAGGGAACATAAAATGATAACCAACTTCAAAAATGAACCTTTCTTGGTGTTAGGAATAGGTTTAAGAATGAATGTGACAAACAATAATAGGAACCCAATATGTAAACCTGAAACGGATAAAATATGAACCGCTCCCGCATATTGGTAGTCCTTACTAATTTCGGGGTCAATGTCTTGTTGTTGTCCAAGAATTAAAGCGACTGCCACATTGAGTTCAGTGGGATTAAAACCATCTTTTGTTAAATTAGTAATAATTGTATTCCGAATTTGGGCAGCATAATACCAAATGTCTTTTTCAATCTGAGAACTTATATTTATGTCAGAATCGTCAACGTACAACTGACCATAAATTTGTTTGTTTTTCAGGTAACTGCCATAATCAAATTGATCGGGGTTTTTCGGCGTGCTATTAGGATATAGGCTGCTTTGAATTTGGAGTCGGTTGCCAATGATAAAGGAGTGGTGTAAACTGTCTTTTTTTATATTGAGTACAATTTTTCCTGAGCAGATTGTTGTGTCAATTTTTTGGACCATTGCAATATACCGCTGACTAGAAACACTGCTTTTTAATTTTTCGCGTAAGACTAAATTGAAGGTATGTGTTTGCTCAAATACAGAATCAATTTGCGTAAAATGATTTTTTTGGTAGGTCGCGGTATGAATTGTTTGCGAACCTATTCCAATTCCGAATGCTGTGATGTAAACGCTGATTCCAAAAATACGAACTAGGTTAGACTTTTTGGTACTCCAAAAATAAACACTACCCAATAATAGGGCAGTTACAAATAGGTAGGTGAACACAAGATTGGGACTCGGTTGGAAATAATAAGCAAACACGATGCCTATTATAAAAACCAATGTAACTCTTGCTAGGGGGAATTGCAAAACTTTCATGTTACTAAAATACAAAATTTTAAAAACGAAATGGATAAAAATAAAAAAGCTTCCAGTCTTAAAAGGAGGGAAGCTTTGTAATCTTAACTATAAATAACTATTTCAAGTCTGAAACTATCAATTGCGCGGTTTTTTGACTAGCACCAATTCCTCCGAGTTTTTGTTCCAATTGGTCGTATTGTGCTAAAAGGTGACTGCGGTGGTCGCCTTCCAGAATTTTGGTTAATTCTTCTTTGATACGCTGGGTTGTGCAATCGTCTTGAATTAATTCGGTTACCACTTCTTGATCCATAATTAAGTTCACTAAAGAAATGTATTTCAACGTAATGATGCGCTTGGCAATTTGGTAAGAAGCCCAACTTCCTTTGTAGCACACTACTTCGGGAACTTTAAAAAGGGCGGTCTCTAAAGTTGCCGTTCCAGAGGTCACTAAAGCAGCAGTCGCAATTTGCAACAACGAATAGGTTTTATTGGAAATGAATTTGATGTTGTCATTGGTAATGAATTTTTCGTAAAAAGAAAATTCTTGACTTGGCGCACCCGCAATCACAAATTGGTAGTTTGGAAAATCTTGAACCACGCTTAACATCACAGAAAGCATTTTGGTTATTTCTTGTTGGCGGCTTCCCGGCAAAATAGCAATAATGGGTTGGTCGTTCAGATTGTTTTCTTTTCTAAAAAGAGTATCGTCAACTTTGGACTGGTTTTGAATCGCATCAATCAATGGATGTCCCACAAAGTGAACAGGGTAGTGGTGTTTGTTTTCGTAAAACTCTTTTTCGAAAGGTAAAATGACATACATCTGGTCTACATCGCGCTGAATGTCAGTAATTCTGTTTTCTTTCCAAGCCCAAATTTGAGGCGATATATAATAATGTGTTTTGATGCCTAAAGTTTTAGCCCATTTGGCAATACGCAAGTTGAATCCTGGATAATCTATAAAAACAATTACATCGGGTTGGAACTCCAAAATGTCTTTTTTGGCAATTGTAATGTTGTTTAAAATGGTTTTTAAATTGAACAGTACTTCAACAAATCCCATAAAGGCAAGTTCTTTGTAATGTTTTACCAACGTCCCGCCAACAGTCTGCATCAAATCGCCTCCCCAAAAACGAATCTCGGCTTTTGCATCTTCCTTATACAAAGCTTTCATTAAGTTGGCTCCGTGTAAATCACCTGAGGCCTCTCCTGCTATAATGTAATATTTCATGTTTTTTATTGCGTATTTTTCTGAAATTTATACAAATAAAGTAAATATTGTAAGTACGATAACGGCCAAAATAACTCCTCTAGCCATAAACTCTTTGTCTGATTTTAGCATTACCCAAAAAACGATTAAATCCAATACCGTTCCTAATGTAATAATCTTGCCTAGTTTACCATCGGCCTGTAACAATTCGACTCCTACAATAAACGAATATTTAGTAAATAGGAGTATGAAAAGAAAACAACCCAATAAGGAAGTAATTATTCCAATAATGAATCCAATAAGCAGGTCGATTTTGTTTTTCAAGAGGGAATCAAATTAATGTTAATACTTAAAAATAATAAACAAAGAAAAACAAAAAATGCCAACTTCATCTATTTAATCTTTGGCAAAAAGAACAATTTTATATCTTTAACAAAAAATTAAGCACGACCTACTATTGTAAAACTAACTTTTGCTGTAATTTAGACAAAAAACTGGATGAATACCATTATGAACTTTATGAAAAGAAATTATAAACTACTTTTAGTAGTCACTTTTGTATCCTTATCCCTTGTTGCATTTAAATCAAATTTTGTTACAACTTCTGATCCAGAGAAAGACAAGTTACTAATTGAATTATTGACATTTGTTTTGGAAAAAGGACATTACAATCCTGCAACAATGGATGATGAATTTTCTAAAGGAGTTTACAAAGATTATATTGAGGCTTTAGATCCATCCAAACGATTTTTTCTTCAAGCTGATATTGATGAGTTTTCAAAATATGAGTTGGAATTAGATGATCAATTATTAAATAAAGATTTAACTTTTTTTGATCTGACGTATACGCGTTTAATGCAACGTATAGATGAAAGCAAATCTATTTATAAATCTATTTTAAATAAGCCATTTGATTATAAAGTCGACGAATCTTTCACTACAGATTACGAAAAAATGCCGTATGCTAAAAACACAACGGAATTGAATGAAAGATGGCGTAAGCAGATAAAATTGTCTACTTTATCTTCATTAGTTGATCGACTTGAGATTCAAGAAAGCAACGGAAAAATTGACAAAGAATTAAAAGAAGCAGCAGCACCAATCAATTCTGATGGAGGTTTCCAAGATGCAGGTGTTGAAACAAAAAAAGAGAATAGTACCGAAAAAGGGAAGCTTAAAACTTTTGATGAACTTGAAAAAGAAACGAGAGAGAGTTCGTTAAAATCATTGGACGAATATTTTGGATTTATAAAAGATTTGACTCGAAACGATTATTTTTCAGTCTATTTAAATTCAGTAACTGGACGTTTTGATCCACATACAAACTATTTAGCACCCGAAGAAAAAGAGCGCTTTGATGTAAGTATGAGTGGTAAGCTAGAAGGAATTGGGGCACGCTTGCAAAAGAAAAATGATTACACCGAGATTTCAGAGTTAATTTCAGGAGGTCCTGCTTGGAGAGGAAAACAATTGGAAGCCGGAGATATCGTTATTAAAGTGGGCCAAGCTGATCAAGAACCAATTGATGTTGTAGGCATGCGATTGGATGATGTAGTGAAGAAAATTAAAGGTGCAAAAGGAACTGAAGTTAGATTAACTGTAAAGAAAGTTGACGGAACTATTAAAGTAATTTCAATTATTAGAGATATTGTTGAAATTGAAGAAACATATGCTAAATCAAGTGTTGTAGAGAAAAATGGATTAAAATATGGGGTGATTTACCTTCCAAAATTTTATATTGATTTTGAAAATAGAGATGGTAGAGATGCTGGTAAAGACATTGCATTAGAAGTAGCTCGCTTAAAAAAAGAAGGAGTAAGTGGGATTGCACTAGATGTTCGTGATGACGGTGGTGGTTCTTTATCTACTGTTGTTGATATTGCAGGGCTATTTATTGAAGAAGGTCCAATAGTACAAATTAAGTCAGCAGGTAAAAGAAAAGAAGTGTTGTATGATAGAGATAAAAAAATTGAGTGGGATGGCCCGTTAGTCATCATGGTAAATAGTTTTTCTGCTTCCGCATCTGAAATTTTAGCTGCGGCTATACAAGATTATAAACGTGGAATTATCATTGGTAGTAAGCAAACTTATGGAAAAGGAACCGTTCAAAATGTAATTGATTTAAACCAATTTGTTAGAAGTAGTTCAGTCGGTGATTTAGGGGCTTTAAAGACTACAACTCAAAAATTTTATAGAATTAATGGTGGTTCAACACAGTTAGAAGGTGTTAGTAGTGATGTTGTAATGCCGGATCGTTATGCTTATCTAAAAATGGGAGAACGTGATATGCATAATGCTATGCCTTGGGATAAAATTGATCCAGCTCAATATGGTGTTTGGAATAATTCGAAAAATTTTAATCAAGCCATTGTTAATAGTAAAAACAGAATTGCACAAAACCAACAGTTTCAATTGGTGGAAGATAATGCAAAATGGATTGATAGTAGAAGTAATGACTATGTATACAGTTTGAATATTGATAAATTTAAATTGGCTCAAAAACAAATTGAAGAGAAAGCAAAAAAATACAAACCTTTGCAGAATTATAAAAACAGTTATAAATTCAAATCATTGCCATACGAAATAGAGGCAATTACTAAAGACGCTACACTTAAAGAGAAAAGGGAACGTTGGCATGAACAGCTTTCAAAAGACATATATGTAGAGGAAGCCTTGAATGTATTAGAAGATTTGCAATCCAAAACATTGGTTAAAAAACCAATCCAATCAAAAATTAAATCGGATAATTTAGTAAAGTCATAAACGAATTTACATACAAAGAAAAGGCCTCCATTTGGAGGTCTTTTCTTTGTATAAATATATTAATTACCAATTACCATTCATTGACTTTATTGGCATCCATTTTTAAGAAAATAAAGAGCAAAATTGTAAAACCCCATAAACCAGATCCTCCATAAGAAAAGAAAGGTAATGGCACTCCTATCGTTGGGAATATACCTACTACCATCGCAATATTAACAAAAAAGTGGATGAATAATATTCCAGCTACACAATACCCATAAACACGACTGAATTTTGTTTTTTGTCTTTCAGCTAGGTAAATAATTCGAAGTAATAAGGTTACAAAAAGAGCAATGACAATTAGCGAACCCAAAAACCCCCATTCTTCACCAACTGTAGTGAAAATATAATCAGTATGTTGTTCTGGAACGAAACCTCCTTTAGTTTGAGTCCCTTCGAGGAATCCTTTTCCAAAAAAACCTCCTGAACCAATTGCAATTTCAGATTGATTGGTGTTGTAACCTATACCTTTCATGTCGACAGTTTTTCCAAGTAAAATATTAAAACGATCACGATGATGCTGTTTAAAAACATTGGTAAAAACATAATTCACAGATAAAACAAATCCGGAAATTAAAGCAAATATAATTCCGCTGAGTACAATATTGCGATCAGCTAAACGAGATTTAATATGAACAATTACAATAACAAATAGTGCTAAAAGAATTACATATTGCGGTTGTAAAAGTAAAGTGAGTACAAATAATATAATTGCTGAAAATCCAGTCCATATATACCAAGAAGGAAGTCCTTCGCGGTATAAAACTAAAAAGAAAGCACTATAAATTAATGCACTACCAGGGTCCGGTTGAGGTAAGATTAATAATACGGGTAAAAAGACAATGGCTAATGCTTGAATTTGTCTGTTGGTAAACGAAAGATTAATCTGGGTATCACTCAAATATTTAGCCAAAGCTAAAGCTGTAGCAGCTTTTGCAAATTCTGAAGGTTGTAAAGTAAAACTACCAAATCCATACCAACAACGTTGTCCTGCTATTGTTTTTCCAAAAGCAAAAAGCCCAATAAGTGAAAGCAAAGAAACACCATAAATAATTGAGGCGTATTTTTCATAAAACTTTCCGTCAACAAAAAGAACGATGAATATTAGTGGGATGGTAAGTGCGATAAATAAAAATTGCTTTTCAGAAGTACCCTCCATAGAAGATAATGAAGAAGAATAAATATTCAACCATCCGAGTAAGACAAGTAGACCATAAATTACTACGGAACTCCAGTCAATATTATTAGTTATACTTTGGTTTTTCATTCTTAACGTGTAACTTTTTTAATAGATTTAACCGTGTCTTTATTAATTATTGAAGGTGTAGTTTTACTTTGAACAATGGAGTCTTGTTTTCTCATCTCTCTTTTTACAGTTTCTGAAAGTCCTCCTAATTTAGCGTATTGACCTTGTAAACTTCTACTTAATATTCTAGTCTCTAAGTCAGTTCTTGTTATCTTCTTTCTTAGGTATTTTTCAATCATTAAACTGGCAATTGGACCTGCTATGGTTGCGCCATAACCTCCGTTTTCAACCATTACTGCAATGGCGATTTTCGGATTATTTTTAGGAGCAAATGCTACAAATATCGAGTGGTCTTCGAGTTGCGTTCTTACTCCTCCAATTTTTGCAAAATTTTCAGCGGTACCCGTTTTTCCACAAATATCAATTCCTTCTACTTTAAGATGGTAGGCCGTTCCTAAATTGTACACATCAAATAATCCGTCAATAATTGGTTTAAAATATTTTTGGTTAATTGTGGTAACGTGTTTGGTTGTGAATTTTTTGTCAATAGGTTTTCCTTCTATTTTCTTAATGATGTGAGGCGTGTAATAGTATCCTTTATTGGCAATTGTAGCCATCATATTGGCTAATTGGATTGGTGTCATCAAAACTTCACCTTGACCAATAGCATTGGATACAATGGCAGTACTTCTCCAGCCACCATTTGGATAAATTCGTTTGTAGGTTTTAGAGTCTGGGATATTTCCTTTTCTTCCTGTTGGCAAATCATAACCCATAAATTGACCTAAACCAAAGCTTTTAACGTGTTTACTCCATACATCAACCGCGTAGCCGGGCTTGACATATTTATTAATAGTTTTCATGTAGGATGTCCCGAAAAATGCATTACAGGATTCATAAATACCTCTATGTAATTGCAGCATTCCTCCATGACAGTGACATCTCATAAAACGGCCTCTTGCATAGCTAAACCCATGATGACATGCTACGCTGGTTTGCTCATTGATTACACCCTCTTGAAGCGCAACTAAACCAGTTAAGATTTTAAAAGGTGATCCCGGTGGGTATTCTGCTAAAAGTCCTCTATCATATAAAGGTTTTGCAATAGAATCTCGGTATAACTGAGTGTAATTTTTAGAACGTTGTCTACCAACTAAAATTGAAGGGTCGTAAGATGGGGCAGTTACTAATGCAAGAATTTCACCTGTTTTAGGTTCGATAGCGACGATTCCGCCGCGTTTATTAATCATTAATTCTTCCCCGTATTTCTGAATTTCAGCATCAATACTTAGATTGATGTCTTCTCCCTGCACGGCAATAGTATCATATTTTCCTTCTTTGAATGATCCTATTTCTCTATTGTATTTGTCTTTTTGAATGTATTTTACGCCTTTTATTCCGCGTAATATTTCTTCATAACTTTCTTCTACACCTTGTTTTCCAATTAAATCACCACTGTTGTAATAAGGGTTTTTAGCAATTAAATTTTCATTTACCTGAGTAATAAAACCAAATATATTGGCGCCATAATTGACTTCGTAATCACGTAGTGAACGTTTTTGAAAATAAAAACCTTCAAATTTTCTGATTTTTTCTTGGAAAGCTGCGAATTCAATTTTGTTTAATTGCGTTAAAAATACAGATGGTAATCTTGGGCTGTAGATTTTAGCTTTTTCGATTTTTTTTATAAAGTCTTCTTTGGAGATATTTAGTAATTCGCAAAATTCAATTGTATCTAATTTATTGATTTCACGTGGTATCACCATGATATCATATGAAGCCTGATTTGAAACTAATAATTTTCCGTTTCTATCATAGATATACCCCCTTTCAGGGTAGTCATATTTTATTTTAATCGCGTTATTATCTGATTTTAATTTGAAGGAATCATCAATTACTTGTAGATAAAAAATGCGTAATACCAGCAACGATGCTGCAATGATTATTAAGGAAGGCAGCAAGACTTTTCTCATCGCTTGTTTGGCTTAATTAAGTAGATAATAATAATACATATTGTTAGTGTAATTACACTACTGAGAAGTGTCCTAATTAAAATATCCCAAAAGAGACTAAATTGGAATGCTTCAAAAATAAATAATACTAAATGGTGAAGCAGCACCGCAACTAAAAGAAAAGAAAAACGTTCTGGCGTTAGAGTTTCATTTAATTTAATGGTTTGGTATTCGTAACTTACACCAAAAGCAAATTTAAATATTGAAGGTCTAAAGTAGGCTAAAATTATACTGGCCGTAGTATGAATTCCCCCCGAGTTACTAAACATGTCTAATATAATTCCAAGAAGAAAACTAGCAACCAACAAACCCGATTTATTTCCATTTACTGGATATAAAATGATAAATAGAATGTAAGGGAACGGGCTAATAAAACCGAATAAATTGATATTGTTGAATACAATAATTTGCAGTATTAGTAAATTAATAAATCTAAAAAGGTTAAAAAACAAACTACTATTCATCTTCTTCACGTTTTTCTAGATTGATAATTTCTTGTCGGTCTTTTCCTTTAATTATATATACATGACCTAGATTGGTCATGTCATTGAACAATTTTATATCCAATGTGTAATAATTAGTTTCATTATCTATATATACTTTGTCAATAGTTCCGATGTTGATGTTTTCTGGAAAAATTACAGATTGCCCTCCGGTAACAATTGTATCGCCTTTTCTTACAGAAGCCAATCGAGGCACGTCAATTAGTTGAACAAATCCAGTGCTTTTTCCGTTCCAAATCAATGATCCAAAATGGTTAGATTTTTTTACTTTGGCATTGATTTGAGATTTTTTGTTCAAAATACTAATTACAGTGGCATAGCGTGGCGAAGTATTGTCAATTATTCCGACAATTCCCAAACTATTGATTACTCCCATATCTGGTTTAACTCCTTGAAGTTCGCCAGAATTTAAAGTCAAGTAATTTTCATGTACGTTATAGGAATTATGAATTACTTTTGAAACGATAATGTCATTAGGTTTCACACCTTTTATGCTGTCCAATTTAGCTACAGCAGTGGAATCTTTTTTGTTGAACAAAAGACTTTTTAACGAGGCATTTTCTTGAGCAAGTGCCTCATTTTGGGATTTTAAATTCAAGTATTCGTCAAATTCGCTTAGTTGTTCATACACACCCCCACTCATGAAATTAGCAGAACTAATTACTTTACTTCTATGAAATGAATGGGATTGAATAGTTAAAGTTAACGAAATACCTAAAAGCAGCAAAAACAGTAAGCGATTACTGTTTTTAAATATAAAATTAAATATTTGCTGCATTTTTTAAATGTATTATTTATGATTTTTCTCTAGAAAAAAAACTATTTAATCAAGATGCTTTTAAAACGATTGATGTTTTTAAGTGCCATACCAGTTCCTCTAACAACCGCTCTCAAAGGATCTTCTGCAATATAAACTGGAAGATCAGTTTTTAATGAAATACGTTTGTCAAGACCTCGTAACATAGAACCACCACCAGCAAGATAAATTCCTGTATTATAAATATCAGCTGCTAATTCAGGAGGAGTTTGAGATAAAGTTTCCATAATTGCATCTTCGATACGTTGTATCGATTTATCCAAAGCTTTTGCAATTTCACGGTAGGAAACCTCTACTTGTTTTGGTTTTCCTGTTAATAAATCACGTCCTTGAACTGACATATCTTCAGGAGGCGTTTCTAAATCCTCAATTGCTGCTCCAATTTGAATTTTAATTTTTTCAGCAGTACTTTCTCCAACAAATAAGTTGTGTTGTGTACGCATATAATAGATGATATCGTTGGTAAATACGTCTCCAGCAATTTTAACCGATTTGTCGCACACAATACCGCCTAAAGCAATAACTGCAATTTCGGTAGTACCTCCACCTATATCTACAATCATGTTTCCTTTAGGTTGCATAATGTCAATACCAATTCCAATAGCCGCAGCCATTGGTTCATGAATCAAATAGACTTCCTTCCCATTCACTCTTTCACATGATTCTTTTACCGCTCTCATCTCTACTTCTGTAATTCCTGATGGAATACAAACAACCATTCGTAAAGCTGGAGTAAACATTCTTTTTTTCAGCGCAGGAATACTTTTAATAAACATATTAATCATTTTCTCTGACGCATCAAAATCAGCAATTACGCCATCTTTAAGTGGACGTATCGTTTTAATGTTTTCGTGAGTTTTACCCTGCATCATGTTAGCTTCTTTACCAACAGCAATGATTTTACCTGAGATTCTGTCTCTGGCAACAATAGAAGGGCTATCTATAACAACTTTATCGTTGTGAATTATTAGTGTGTTTGCGGTACCAAGGTCGATTGCAATATCCTCGGTCATGAAATCAAAAAATCCCATAAGCGTAATTGGGTTTTAAATTTAAAATTAAATAACAAGCAAAGTTAAACAAATTAATGTTTAAAATGACGTGTTCCTGTAAATACCATTGCTAATTTATTTTCGTTACAATAGTCTATACTTAATTGGTCTTTAATTGAACCTCCAGGCTGAATTACCGCTGAGATTCCAGCTTTTTTGGCCAACTCTACACAGTCGGGAAAAGGGAAGAAAGCATCACTTGCCATTGAGGCTCCATTCAGATCAAAACCAAATGCTTTTGCTTTATCAATCGCTTGCATCAAAGCATCTACTCTTGAGGTTTGTCCTGTTCCAGACGAAATAAGTGTTCCGTTTTTAGCAAAAACAATAGTATTCGATTTAGTATTTTTACACACTTTAGATGCGAAAATTAAATCATCTACTTCTTGAGTTGTTGGAGTAGTAGTTGTAACTGTTTTTAAATCTTCTTTTGAATCTGTAATGTTGTTTCTTTCCTGAATTAATATTCCGTTCAAACAAGTACGAACTTGTTTTTGAGGTAAAGCAACTTCATTTTGAACTAAAATAATTCTATTTTTCTTTTCTTCTAAAATAGTAATGGCTTCTGAATCAAAAGCAGGGGCAATAACTACCTCACAAAACAACTTGTTGATTTCAATAGCAGTTGCGACGTCTATCTTTGTGTTTGCAATTAATACGCCTCCAAAAGCCGAAGTTGGATCACAAGCTAAAGCGGCTAAATAGGCTTCGCTAATCGATTTTCTTGAAGCTAATCCGCAAGCATTGTTATGTTTAAGGATGGCAAAAGTTGGTCCGTCATTCTTAAATTCGTTTATTAGATTTACTGCAGCATCAACGTCAAGAAGGTTGTTGTAGGACAATTCTTTACCATGAACTTTGTTGAACATTTTGTCAAATTCGCCAAAGAAAAATCCTTTTTGATGTGGGTTTTCTCCGTAACGTAGCACTTGTCCATTAGCAATACTTTCCTTGTAAATGGTTTCGTCAGTATTGAAATAATTAAAAATAGCACCATCATAGTGTGATGAAACATGAAATGCTTTTGTAGCCAAAAGTTTTCTGTCTTCTAATGTAGTAGCGCCATTTTGATTGGTTATCATATCTAAAAACAAGCTATAATCTTCAACTGAAGCTACAATTACAGTGTCTTTGAAATTTTTTGCAGCGGCACGAATCAAAGAAATACCTCCTATATCAATTTTTTCAATAATATCCGCTTCACTTGCACCCGAAGCAACTGTTTTTTCAAAAGGGTACAAATCTACAATCACTAAATCAATTTGCGGTATATCATATTCTTTCATTTGTTGCACATCAGTTTCATTATCTTGACGGTTTAAAATACCTCCAAAAACTTTTGGATGTAATGTTTTTACTCTACCGCCAAGTATCGATGGGTAAGATGTAACGTCTTCCACAGGGATTACAGGGATGCCTAAGTTTTTAATGAAATCTTCGGTTCCTCCTGTAGAGTAAAGTGTTACATTTTGAGAATGCAATTTTCTTACAATTGGTTCAAGACCGTCTTTTGAAAATACTGAAATTAATGCAGATTGAATAGATTTTGTTGTGCTCATTGTGTAGTTAAAATTATAAAGTGCAAAAATAGTTTTTTTTTGATTATAAATATCCATCTAAAGGTGTAACATTCTGCGAAATATACACACTTATCTTGAAGCTAATTTATATTAGGTTTTTGAATAAAATTTACTGAATTTTACATTGTTACAAAAGAAAAATAGTATGCTAGTATATCTTCGATTATTAAAAGAGAGTTTTGGGTTTGCATTAAATGCCTTACGCAATAATAAACTAAGGACTTTGCTTTCATTATTAGGGGTAACTATTGGAATTTTTTCAATTATTGCAGTGCTCGCTGCAGTTGATTCTTTGGATCGAAAAATTAAAAAAGATTTAAGTAGTTTAGACAAAAACACTATTTATTTGATGCGTTTTTCTTTTGGTCCATCCGAAATTCCGCAATGGAAAAGAGAACAGTTCCCTAATGTTAAGTATGACGAATATGAATATTTAAAAAATTCATTAAACGATGTCAATCAAATGGCTTTTCAGTTTTTTGTGAATAGAGAATCAATTAAATACCAATCGGCTACCGTAAGTGATATTAATGTTGTACCTGTTTCTCATGAATTTATCGAGATTGAAGGTTTAGAATTTGATGAAGGTCGTTTTTATAACGAATCTGAGTCCAATTCAGGTTCGGCGGTTATCGTTTTAGGAAATGAAATAGCGTCTGGTCTTTTTGAAGGGACTAATCCTATAGGTAAAAATGTTAGGCTCTACGGACAGCGATTCACAGTAATTGGTGTGTTGAAAAAGCAAGGTGCTGGAATTTTCGGAGATAGTAACGATACCTCTATCTTTATACCTGTTAATTTTTTGAGAAGAATGTACGGAGATAATAATGATGCCTTAACCCCAGTAATTTTAATAAAACCGGAAAAGGGAGTAGATATGGATGCTTTTAAAGCTGAATTAACCCAAAAATTGCGAAATTATCGCGGTATGAAAACAGATGAAATAAATAACTTTTTCATCAATGTATTGTCGGGTTTTACAGATTTAATAGATGGAATTGTTGGGCAAATGAATGTAGTAGGGTGGATTATTAGTGGATTTTCATTGTTGGTTGGAGGATTTGGGATTGCTAATATTATGTTTGTTTCGGTGAAGGAGAGAACCAATCTGATTGGAATACAAAAATCATTAGGCGCTAAAAACCGCTTTATATTATTTCAATTTTTATTTGAAGCGGTTATTCTATCAGTAATTGGAGGTATAGTGGGGTTGTTTTTAGTTTGGATTATTTCTCTTATTCTAACTAAAGCATTAGACTTTGAGTTTATATTGAGTGCAGGAAATGTGTTTTTAGGGACAGGACTTGCAGCAATTATTGGATTAATATCAGGCATCTTGCCTGCAATTACAGCGTCTAAATTGGACCCTGTTGAAGCCATTCGAACAGGAATGTAGAGAACAATATATTACAATTTTTAAGCATAAAAAAATCCCGACTAATTCGGGATTTTTTATTTATCTAATATCATTGTTTTGAATCAAATCGATATACAAATTGATATTGTCTTTCAATTCTTTTCTAGGCGTTATAAAGTCTAAAAAACCATGTTCTAAAAGAAACTCCGCGGTTTGAAAACCTTCTGGCAAATCTTTACCTGTTGTATCTCTTACTACACGAGGCCCTGCAAATCCAATTAAGGCGCCAGGTTCAGAGATATTAATATCTCCTAACATAGCATAAGATGCAGTAGTTCCACCCGTAGTTGGATCAGTACACAATGAGATGTAAGGCAATTTAGCATCAGCTAATTGAACCAGTTTTACCGATGTTTTAGCTAATTGCATTAATGAAAAAGCCGCTTCCATCATACGCGCTCCTCCCGATTTTGAAATCATTACGAACGGCATTTTATGTTTGATAGCGTGATCAATTCCTCTAACAATTTTTTCTCCTACAACTCCGCCGATTGATCCTCCAATAAAAGCAAAATCCATACAGCAAATTACAATGTCTTTCCCTTTAGATTTACCAACAGCTGTTCGTACAGCGTCGTTAAGTTTAGTTTTAGAAGTCACATCTTTTAAACGATCCGAATATTTTTTGGTATCTACAAAGTGTAATGAATCTTTAGAAGTCATGTTTTTATCCAATTCAATAAATTCATTATTGTCGAATAAAATCTCGAAATACGTTTCACTTCCAATTCGAACATGAAAATCATCTTCCGGGCTCACATACAAGTTACGTGCTAATTCCTCTGCGTCAATAATTTTTCCTGTTGGAGATTTGTACCAAAGACCTTTTGGAACATCCATTTTGTCTTCAGTAGGAGTAGTGATTCCTTTTTCGTGTCTTTTAAACCAAGCCATATTGATGTAATTATAAATTATAAATTGCGAATCACGAAATTAGTTTCGCAATTCGCAATTCGTCAATTTTTATAGAGTGTTTACATTGTTCAAGTCAGCAAATGCTTGCTCTAATCTAGTGTTGAATGTAACTTCACTTTCACGGATCCATTTTCTTGGATCGTAGTATTTTTTGTTTGGAACATCAGCACCTTCTGGGTTACCAATTTGTGATTTTAAGTAGTCAATGTTTTTAACCATATAATCACGAATTCCTTCTGTGTAAGCAAATTGTAAGTCAGTATCAATGTTCATTTTAATAACACCGTAACCAATAGCTTCTCTAATTTCTTCTAAAGTAGAACCTGATCCACCGTGGAAAACGAAATCAACTGGATTAGCTCCTGTATTGAATTTGTTTTGAACAAAGTCTTGAGAGTTTTTCAAGATTTTTGGAGTTAATTTTACGTTACCTGGTTTGTAAACACCGTGAACGTTTCCAAATGCTGCAGCAATAGTAAATTTAGGACTTATTTTTGATAATTCTTCGTAAGCGTATGCTACTTCTTCTGGCTGAGTATATAATTTTGAACTGTCTACATCAGAGTTATCTACACCATCTTCTTCTCCTCCAGTGATTCCTAATTCAATTTCTAAAGTCATTCCCATTTTGCTCATACGAGCTAAATATTCTTTGCAGATTTCAATGTTTTCTTCAATTGGCTCTTCAGAAAGGTCAATCATGTGAGAAGAAAATAATGGTTTTCCAGTAGCAGCAAAGTGTTTTTCAGATGCATCTAACAAACCATCAATCCAAGGCAATAATTTTTTTGCACAGTGGTCAGTATGTAAAATTACAGTTGCTCCGTAAGCTTCTGCTAAAGTATGAATATGTAGTGCTCCAGCAATTCCTCCAGCAATAGCTGATTTTTCACCTGCATTAGATAATCCTTTCCCGGCATTGAATTGTGCTCCTCCGTTTGAAAATTGAACTATAACTGGTGCGTTTAATTTTGCAGCTGTTTCAATAACTGAATTGATAGTACTAGATCCAGTTACATTTACTGCAGGTAATGCAAAACCTTTTTCTTTAGCATAATTGAAGATCTCTTGTACTTGATCTCCCGTTGCTACGCCTGGTTTGATGTTGTGTGCCATTGTAATTTTTTTATGTTGTTTTTAGTTTTTAGACCGCAAAAATAAGAATTAATTAGCATTAGAACGGATAATTTATTCCAAAATTTAAAACGGACTGCCCGAAATTACAATCTTTAAACCATCTTCTGTCTTTATCTTGGGCTGGATTATAGGTTTTAAATCCTAAGTCAAAACGAACCACAAAAAAGTTTAAATCATAACGAAGTCCAAAACCTGTTCCAAGAGCAATGTTTTCCAGGTCCTTAAGCCCATTAAAGGTTGCTTTTGGATCCTCTGTATTGTCTAGTACATTCCAAATATTTCCTGCATCTGCAAAAAGGGCTCCTTTTAAACTACCAAGTATTTTAAAACGAAACTCTCCACTGATGGTTAGTTTCATATTAGCTTCATTGAAATCATTTGTTCCTCCAGTACTTCCTGGACCTAATCGATAAGGATTCCAACCTCTATTATCATTGGAGCCTCCAGAATAGTAACTTCTTGAAAAAGGAATATTATCTGAATTGCCAAATGGAATAGCGATTCCGAAAAAGCTTCTAACAGCGATTACTTTTTCCCTTGACAAATCCCAATACTTTACAAAATCAAATTCAGTTTTTATGTATTCTGAATATTCTAAATTAAAAATTTTATAGCGGTCGTTAATCGTTTTGTCCAAATTTGACGCATTAGCAAACAAACTAAGAATGGATCCAGCAGATTCTATTTTAGTTTTAAAAAGATAAAAATCATTATCAGCCAAATCTTTTTTGGTTGTTGTTGAGTAACTAAAGTTAGTCGCTAAGATGAAATCATTTTCGGTAAGTCTAAATTGTCGTTCGGCAATACTTTTAACGGTTGCAAAATCGGCTGAAGAACTAGGAATTGAATTTGATAAAATACTATTTATAAATTGATTAGTTCCATCTTCTATTTTTAAATTGCCATCAGAATCATAATAATTAGACCCAATTTGATACGAAGGGTTTTTAGCTAAAGTGTTTAACGCATCATAAGAAGAGGTGTATACATTATAGTAATTTTTTGGATTTAGATTTCGAACAAATTGAACGTTAAACAAATCAAATCGTGCCGTTTTGTTAGGTTTTGGTGCCCAATTGTAATTTATAGCTCCTGTGAAGTTTTCTTTGTCTAACCCAATGTTTTTTTGTGTTGAGTATCCAGTCGTAATCAGGGTAGATGGAATCATACTTTTCGGAATGATTTTTTCTGTTGCGAAAGGCATAACTATTCTAGGGAAATTCAGTTTTAAATCTACTCCTAGTTCGGAAGCATTAAAAAAAACATCATTTGGATTTGCAAAACTTTGGGAAGACCCAACATTTGCTCTGCCTGAAAACTCTAATGTTTCGGCTCCATTAAAAACGTTTCGAACAGCAATTGAGGGACTAAAACTAATACCAATGTTTTGAATATTTGAATGAGTTACGTCTAGGGATTGCCCAAAGTTGTATTTTGGTTTAGGTGTAAGATATATTTTTGCAATTAAGGACTGTGCCGTACTATCCCTTTTATCAAGTTCATAAATAATTGAAGGGTAGTTGAAAATTTTCAAATTACTTAAATATCTACTAGTCAAATTGGTTTTTGTGTCCGAAAAATAACCGCCTTTTGTTATAAAGACAGCGTTTGTAATGGCAAAAGGTTTGTACTTAAGTTTGTTTCTACTTAATAATTTGAAATTATTAAATTCGGTACTATCTGTAAGTGTTGCTTTGGCATCTGAAGCGGTATAATCTGTGAAAATTTTAACATCACTAATTTTGTACAATTTAAAAGGTTCAGTAACAGTAATATCTTTATTTTGATAACTGTACTCCCCAATTTTTAATCGAACACTTGCTTTATTTTTTTTCTGAATAGTGTCAATATCAAAACTCACATTAGTGGGTTGAAAATTGAAAGCCCCATTATTTCTAAATAATGTCGTGAGTCTATTTTTTTCATTTTCAAAATCCTCCGTTTTGTATTGATTTCCAGCTTTAATAAATGTAGTAGCTTCAGCAGTTTTGTATAATGAATCTAATACTATCGTCGCAATTTCAGTTTTAACGGAATCAATCGTGTAAGCAGCGCCAGGTTCAATAAAATATTTAACACGGCCTTTTTTGAAGCCGATGGTATCAAAGGCTGATTTGGTCTTAACATCAAAATAGCCTTTATTGAAATAATAATATTTTAAACGTAAAACTGATTTGTCCGTTTTAGATGGATCATAAACAACTGGTGGTTCTCCAATTTTTTTTAAAAAATCATGAATTCCATGATACCAAAACGAATTTCCTAATTGGTCTACTTGTTTGGCTGAAAGCCACTTGGACATGCGTTTGTATTTTGCTGGATTGTTACTAAACTTAGCTTGGTATGTGGAATCGGGATTAGGGTTTGCCCAATTATTAAAAGTTAAAAATAGTGGAATTCCTGCTACTTTACTATTTGGTTTTTGATACAATTGATCGAAAGTAGTTTCGTCTGTAATCACTTTGTTATTTTCAAAGATTTCATTTTTAGTCAATAAAAATTTGCCGTTTGGAACTCTTTTTACAGCGTTACAAGCGGAAATAAATATTGCAATTAGAATAAATGCTGTTACTTTTGTGAAAATATGTTTCAACTGTTCTAAAATTTTAATTCAAAAGTACATTTTTTTATGGTTAGTAAAAACCAAATAAAGCTTATATCCAGTTTGCATCAAAAAAAACACCGACAAACACATCAATTGTTTTTAGCCGAGGGTATAAAAGGAATTCAAGAATTGCTAGACGCACATTTTGAATTGGATCATTTATATACTACGGAGTTTGATTTTGAAACGGTTTCAGACTCACATAAAACCTTGGTTACGCTCGCTGATTTAAAAAAAATGAGTGCTTTGGCTACACCCAATACCTGTTTAGCAGTTTTTAAAATACCAAAAGAAAAAGAGATTAATTCATCTGGATTAATTGTGGCCTTAGACGATATTCGGGATCCGGGTAATTTAGGTACAATTTTACGTTTGTGTGATTGGTTTGGAATTGAACAATTGATTTGTTCTAAAGAAACAGTAGATTTATATAATCCGAAAGTAGTTCAAGCCACTATGGGTTCCATTGCACGGGTTAACGTAAGCTATTTGGATTTAAAAAATTTTATTTCAAATAGCAAGTTGCCGGTTTTTGGAACTTTTATGGAGGGCGATATGATTTATTCAACAACTTTGCCTCAAGAAGGAATTATAGTTATGGGAAATGAAGCTAATGGAATCTCTACTGAATTAGAAAAAATAATAAAAAACAGATTGACTATTCCTCGCTTTGGAACACTTCAAAAAACGGAGAGTTTAAATGTTGCAACTGCTACAGCTATTGTACTTAATGAATTTAGACGAATCTCTCTATTGTAGGTTCTAGTGGAAAGAGAAGTTGATGAACAATCCTCTGGTTTTCATCGCTGCTATGTTACTTGTCCAAGGACTATTCGGGTCGTTGTCTTGAATTAGTTCATTTTTTAAACCAAAAACACCACGAATAGAAGGGGAAAAAATAAAGTATTCTGAAAAAACATCAATTCCAAATCCCAATTCATAATTTGGACTCCAAGCTTTTACTCTAAATCGTTGTTCTAAATTATCGTCTTTAGATTTTGAATTACTTGACAAATTTAGAGTAGTAGAAACCCCTCCAAGTAAATAAGGCCGTATATTACCGGTACGCAAAGCTGAAAATTTTAATAACAAAGGGAGATGTATATAGGTGCTATTTACTTCTCGTATCTTATCGGATGGTTTTGCAGGTAAAGATAAATTTGAAAAATAATTTTCAGGATAATTTAAAATGCGTTTGGTATAATACAAACCAGGTTCAAAACGCAAATTGATATACTCTTGTAATCTCAAATCGGCAACAAGTCCTACATTAAAACCAGTTGATTTTTGAACTTGAATGTCATCAACTTCAGGTTTATAATCAAATTTAAAATCATAGGAATTTAATCCTAGGAAGAACCCAAAATATAAAGGTTGTTGTTGCCAAGTCTCTAAATGAATTACAGGATTTTTGCTAAAAATACTCTCTCTAAATTGAGCCTGTATGCTCATGAAACAAACTAGTAATGAAAGAGTAAAAAATTTTTTCATATTATTTTTTTGAGGCTGAATAAATAGTAGCTACACCCATAGTTTGAGGTAAAGCTACAACATCTATAAACCCAATTTTTCTCAAAATATTGTTTAACTTTTCACCATAAGGAAAAGCTGCAGCAGATTCTGACAAATATCCGTATGCCACATTGTCTTTTGAGAACAGTTTTCCTATCAAGGGTAAAATATTTTTACTGTAAAATTCATAACCTTGTTTGTAAGGCGTTTTGTCCGGGACAGAAGTTTCTAAAATAACAAAAATGCCGTTAGGTTTCAAAACACGTAAAATCTCTGCCAATCCTTTTTCTAAATTTTCAAAATTACGAACGCCAAAAGCAACAGTAATTGCATCAAAATAATCATCTTCAAAAGGCATGCTTTCTGAATCTCCAAGAACCATTTCTATGGTTTTGTTTAAGTTTTTTGCAGCAATTTTTTGAACGCCTACTTCAAGCATCCCCGCAGAAATGTCTAATCCTATTATTTTTTCAGCTTTGGTTTGAGCCATTAAAATGGCTAAATCTCCTGTGCCAGTTGCAATGTCTAAAATGGTTTTAGGATTTGATTTACCTACCATTTTTAATACTTTTTTGCGCCATTTGACATCTATTCCAAAAGAAATAACACGGTTTAGGTTGTCATAATTCCCCGAAATTGTATCAAACATTTGAGCTACTTGCTCTTTTTTACTTAATGAAGAATCTTTATAAGGAGTGATTTTATCAGCCATTTTTTTTGTTTGTGCAAATATAAGTAATCTATAGTAACTAAATTGTTGTGAGTGAATCTAATATTTTTACTTTCAAAAACATAAAAAATCACTAAAAGTGGGTATTGTAGCGCTTTGATATATTACCCAATTTTACCTCAAGAAATTGTATTTCTTTTTTCAATGTTCAATTGGGAGTTAATGAATGAAAATCAATTAGTTGGAATTTGCGTAACCAATTATAATTTGTCTTTTGGTCTTGTTTGATAGCTTTAATGAGTTATTGAGCAAATCGCAAAACACGTTCTTAAGAATTAATTTGTTTTTGGAAACTTTAAATTTATTCATTTGATCTGCCTTCGTGGTATTTGGCAGTTCAATATAAGGCAAAAAGACATTTCATTCTCCCAATACATTGAAAACAAATGTTATTTCTTTACAAAAGTTTGATAAGTATAATCATAAAGGTGTCTCTCGTCTTTGTTATTAAAATCCGATTGAACTAATTCCCAATCTTCTGCTTTTATTTCTGGAAAAAAAGCATCTGCTTCAAAATCACCATGTACTTTAGTTATTTCAATTTTATCTGATAAAGTAAGTGCTTGATTGTAGATTTCTCCTCCGCCAATAATATAAATGGTTTCGTTTTCAGGACAGGCTTGAATAGCATTTTCAATACTATTGACTACTATACATCCTTCTGGTTGATAATTTAGTTGTCTAGTAATTACCACATGTGTTCTATTAGGTAACGGTTTTGGAAAGCTTTCAAAAGTCTTTCTTCCCATAATGATGTAGTGACCCGAAGTCAATTCTTTGAATCTCTTAAAATCATTTGGCAAGTGCCAAACCAATTCATTATTTTTTCCTAAAGCATTATTTTCGGCAACAGCCGCAATCATTACAATCATACTGATGTTATTTTTTTATACAGCGACACTTCCTCTGATAAGAGGGTGAGGGTCATAGCCTTCTAAAGTAAAATCTTCAAAATCAAAATCAAATATATTTTTGATGGCTGGATTTAAAATCATTTTTGGCAACGGTCTTGTCTCTCTTGATAATTGCAATTCAATTTGTTCAAAATGGTTGTTGTAAATGTGTGCGTCTCCAAAAGTGTGGATAAATTCTCCAACACCTAAATCACATACTTGAGCAATCATCATGGTCAATAAAGCATAGGAAGCAATGTTAAATGGTACTCCTAAGAAAATATCCGCTGAACGTTGGTACAATTGACAAGACAATTTACCATCAGCTACATAAAATTGAAAAAAAGCATGGCAAGGAGGTAAGGCTGCCTTATTATTGGCTACATTTTCTTGAAATGATTTTTTGGTATCCGGAAGGACCGATGGATTCCAGGCAGAAACTAACATTCTACGACTGTTAGGATTGGTTTTTAATTCTTTGATTAAGTCTGAAATTTGATCAATTTCTTCGCTGTTCCAATTGCGCCATTGGTGACCATAAACAGGCCCAAGATTTCCATCTGCATCTGCCCATTCGTCCCAAATTTTCACTCCGTTTTCTTGAAGGTATTTAATGTTTGTATCGCCTTTTAAGAACCAAAGCAATTCGTAAATAATAGATTTAAGATGTAGCTTTTTAGTTGTTACCATTGGAAATCCTTCGTTCAAGTCAAAGCGCATTTGGTAGCCAAAAACACTTTTAGTTCCAGTTCCAGTTCGGTCTCCTTTTTGACAACCACTTTCCATTACGTGTTGTACTAAATCTAAATATTGTTTCATGCGGTTATAGGTTGATTGTGTGGGGTATTAGTTTTATTTTGCTGTTTTGTAAATGACACCATTTTTCATTACAAATGTAACATTCTCTAAAGTTTTAATATTGTCCAGTGGGTTTTCATTTACTGCAATGATATCGGCAAAGAAATTAGGTTTAATTTGACCAATTTCGTTTGCAACTCCTAACAACATTGCATTAGTAATTGTAGCGGATTGAATTGCTGCTAAAGCGGGCATTCCTGCTTCGACCATATAGCCAAATTCTTTTCCGTTTTTACCATGGTCATACACTCCTGCATCCGTTCCAAAAGCAATCTTAACACCTTTTTTATACGCTTTTGCAAAAGTAGATTGAAGTTGAGGACCTACTTCTCTTGCTTTAGGGACTACAATTTCTGGATAAAATCCAGGTACTTCTGCTTTCAAAGCAACTTCCTTTCCTGCAGTAATAGTTGGCACTAAATAGGCGTCGTATTTTTTCATCAATTCCATTGTTTCTTCACTCATAAAGGTTCCGTGTTCAATGGTTTTAATTCCTCCTAGAATAGCTCTTTGCATTCCTTCGTCGCCATGCGCGTGAGCGGCAGTCAACATATTGTAATCTTTTGCAGTTGTGGTTATGGCTTTAATTTCTTCTATAGAAAATTGTGGATTTTTACCGCTTTTTGCTACACTTAAAACGCCTCCAGTAGCAGTAATTTTGATTACATCTGCACCTTCTTTGTAGCGTTCTCTAACTGCTTTTACGCCATCTTCGGGTGAATTAACTACTCCTTCATGCGGACCTGGATCACCCATTAATTGGTGATTGCTTCCATTGGTTGGATCAGCATGACCACCTGTTGAAGCAATTGCTCTTCCAGCGGTATAAATGCGTGGTCCTTTTGTAATTCCTTTATTGATAGCGTTTCGTAAAGCGATATTAACTCCTGTTCCTCCTAAATCGCGAACCGTTGTAAAACCTGTCATTAATGTGATTTCTGCAAATCGTGCGGCTTCAAAAGCAATATCTGCTTCGTTATTTGTAAATTTAGAAGCATAGCTTTTTGGGTTTTGTTCGCTTTCAATATGAACATGCATATCAATAAGCCCAGGGAGAATAAATTTATTTTTTAAGTCAACTTCTACATCACTAGAATTTTGTTTGGTAATGAATCCCTCAGCAATTTTAACGATTTTATTTTTCGAAATAATTAGTGTTACCGATTTGATTTGTTTTCCTGTTTGCACGTCCAAAATTGAACCACAATGCAAATAGTAATCTTGTGTGTATCCAATTATTGATTGGAAAACAAAAAACAGCATTAATAGAAATTGGTTGGTTTTCATATCCTTTGAGTTAGTTTATAGGGGTTATCTTTTGGAGATTTCATCTCTAATTTTGGCTGCTTTTTCGTAGTCTTCATTTTCTACTGCTTCAGCTAATAAATCATTTAGTTCTTGAATACTATTACTAGAATAGGTTGCGCCAGATTGATTGCTTTCTACCTCTTGTCCAAACGTTTCAGGATTTGAGAGAATGTCGTCAATGTCATCAGAATCTTTATTGGCATCCGTTGCATTACTATTCAAATAAATTCCAGCTTTATCCAATATGTTTTTATACGTAAAAATGGGTGCGCTGAAGCGAAGAGCTAAAGCAATTGCGTCAGAAGTTCTTGCATCTATTATTTCTTCGATTTTATCTCTCTCGCAAATGATGCTTGAATAAAAAACGCCGTCTACTAATTTATGAATAATAACTTGCTTAACGGTGATGTCAAAACGTTCGGCAAAATTTTTAAACAAATCATGCGTTAGAGGACGAGGGGGTTTGATTTCTTTTTCTAAAGCAATGGCTATTGATTGTGCTTCAAAGGCTCCAATGACAATAGGTAACTTTTTATCGCCATCTACCTCATTTAAAATCAAAGCATAAGCTCCATTTTGGGTTTGGCTATATGAAATTCCTTTTATTGATAATTTTACTAAACTCATTGAATTGATATAAAAAAATTGGAGTAGGTTTAAATAAAAAACCGCCTTAACGCAAAGATATAAATATCCTCGTTTTAAGGCAGTTTTTTATAAATTAATTTAAAACTACTGTTGTGCTTTGAACGCTTTTAGTTTTTCAATCAACTGAGGCACAATTTCGAAAGCATCGCCCACAACTCCATAGTCGGCAACCTTGAAAAAAGGTGCTTCTGGGTCGCTATTAATTACTACTTTCACTTTAGAAGAGTTAATTCCTGCAATATGTTGGATTGCTCCCGAAACCCCAATTGCAATATATAAATTAGTGGCTACTGGTTTTCCCGTTTGACCTACGTGTTCTCCATGAGGTCTCCAACCTAAATCAGAAACTGGTTTTGAACAAGCTGTTGCTGCACCAAGTACGCTAGCTAATTCTTCAATCATTCCCCAGTTTTCTGGACCTTTCAATCCGCGCCCACCAGAAACTACAGTATCAGCATCGGCAATAGAAATTTTTCCAGAGCTTTTTTCTACAGCAGTTACTTTTACATTTAAACTAGCTGCATCAATACTTGGATTGAAATCTTCTTCGGTTAATGTAACATTGTTTTCAATAATACCGTACGAGTTTTTGGCTAAGCCAAGCACTTTTACATCCGTTGAAATTTCTGTTATATTGAAGGCTTTGTTTGAAAAAGCAGTTCGTTTTACTTGGAAAGGAGAAGTACTTAAAGGAAGTCCAACCACATTTGAAGCATAGCCTGCTTCTAAACTCACGGCTACTAACGAGGATAAATAAATACTATCTGTAGTCGAAGAAAGTACAACGATTTTAGCACCTTCTTTTTGTGCTGCTTGCTGAATTACATCCGCATAAGCTTTTGCTGAAAATCCGTTTAAAGTATCGTTTTTTACTTTCAATACTTTGTCTACTCCGTATTTTGCTAATTCAGTAACATCCCCAGCATTAATAGTTACTGCGGTTACAGTTGTTCCTAAACTTTCTGCTACTTTTTTAGCATAAGAAGCCAACTCAAAAGCTACTTTTTTGAATTTTCCTTCGGTTGATTCTGCGTATATTAATAAAGACATAATTTTAAGTGTTTAAATTGGTTAAAAGTCGAAGTGTTTAGTAGGTAACTGAACACTTTTAACTAATTACTAAAGTACTTTAGCTTCGTTGTGTAATAAATTGATTAACTCGTCCAAGTTGTCAGCCGAAACTAATTTCACCGCTGATTTAGCTGCTGGTTTTTCAAATTTTACTGCTTTTGTATTCACATTAGCCGCAACAGGTTCTAAAATAGTTAATACCTTAGTACGTGCCGTCATGATTCCTCTCATGTTTGGAATACGAAGGTCTTTTTCTTCCACCAATCCTTTTTGACTACCAATAATAAGAGGTAAAGTAGCGTTTAAAGTTTCTTTTCCTCCGTCAATTTCACGGTTAGCGGTTGCGTTCGTTCCGTCAATGGTTAATCCAACACAAGAATTGATAAAGTTATATCCTAGAATACCCGCGATCATTCCTGGCACCATTCCGCCATTGTAATCCAAAGATTCTTTTCCTGCAATAATTACATCATATCCGCCTGTTTTGATTACTTCGGCCAATTGTTTGGCAACAAAGAAACCATCCGTGGGATTAGCATTGACGCGAATGGCTTCGTTAGCTCCGATGGCTAAGGCTTTTCGAAGTGTTGGTTCCGTTTCTGGACCACCAACATTGACTACAGTTACAGTTGCTCCTTGTTGTTCTTGGAACCAAATGGCGCGTGTTAATCCAAATTCATCATTAGGATTGATTACATATTGAACACCATTAGTGTCAAATTCAGAATCGCCATTAACGAAGTTGATTTTTGAAGTAGTATCAGGCACATGGCTGATGCAAACTAATATTTTCATAGGGTTTTGTTTATTGATTTCTTAAAATGCTTCACAAATTTAAAATAATAAATTGGAATATTTACTATGCGCGCATAATATTTTTTTATGATTTTGTGATATTTTAGCCCAGATAGTAGCGGCATCCTTCCTGTGGCGCTTTCAGCCACAGGAAGATATAGCGAATAGCTGGAAATAGCTCCCGATTATTTTAGTAGATTTTATGCTTTTAAGTTATTTAAAATATTTATTTTTGCGTTTCGAAAAATACACATACAACTTACAACTATGAGAACGATACAATTTAGAGAGGCCATTTGCGAAGCGATGAGTGAAGAAATGCGTCGCGATGAATCCATTTATTTAATGGGTGAAGAGGTTGCTGAATATAATGGTGCTTATAAAGCTTCTAAAGGAATGCTTGCCGAATTTGGAGAGAAAAGAGTAATTGATACGCCAATTGCAGAGCTTGGTTTTACTGGAATTGCAGTAGGTTCAGCGATGAATGGAAATCGTCCAATTGTAGAATACATGACATTCAATTTCTGTTTAGTTGGGATTGACCAAATTATAAATAACGCTGCTAAAATGCGTCAAATGACAGGAGGACAATTCAATGTGCCGATTGTTTTTAGAGGACCAACTGCTTCTGCAGGACAATTGGGAGCAACTCACTCACAAGCGTTAGAAAACTGGTTTGCAAATACGCCAGGTCTTAAAGTGGTAGTGCCTTCTAACCCGTATGATGCGAAAGGTTTATTGAAAGCTGCTATTCGTGATAACGACCCAGTAATCTTTATGGAGTCTGAGCAAATGTACGGTGACAAAGGAGAAGTTCCAGAAGGAGAATATACAATTCCGCTTGGTGTTGCTGATATTAAACGTGAAGGAACTGATGTTACTATTGTTTCTTTTGGTAAAATTATCAAAGAAGCGTATACCGCAGCTGATGAATTGGCAAAAGAAGGAATTTCTTGTGAAATTATCGATTTAAGAACAGTTCGTCCAATGGATTATGACGCAATTTTAACTTCGGTTAGAAAAACGAATAGATTGGTAGTACTTGAAGAAGCTTGGCCTTTTGCAAGTGTTGCTTCTGAAATAACCTATATTGTACAAGAGCGTGCTTTTGACTTTTTAGATGCACCAATCCAACGTATTACAACTGCTGATACTCCAGCGCCATACTCTCCAGTTTTGTTGAAAGAGTGGTTGCCTAATTCAGAAGATGTAATTAAAGCAGTAAAAAAAGTATTGAATAAATAATTAATTCATAATGTTAATTGTCAATCGACAATTGATATATTGTTTACCTTTGAGTCTTCATCAGATGTTCTATTTGATGAAGATTTTTTTTAGCATATGATATTAAAATTCCCCAAATACATTGTTTTTATTTTCCTGATGGTATCTCAGCTTGTTTTGGCACAAACTAAAGTGAGCGGTATCGTTTTGGATAAATCCAATCAGCCAATTCCTTTTGCCAATATCGTATTTAAAAAATCTAATGTTGGTGTTGTAGCTAATGAAGATGGTCGCTTTTACATTGAGTCTCCCCAAAAACACACCGCTTTGATAATTTCGACAACTGGTTTTTCAGAAAGAGAAATTGTGTTAGAAAACGCGGTTGTTTACAATTTGAAAGTAGTTTTAAGCGAAGCCGAGACCTTGAATGAGGTGGTAGTTTTTAGAGGTAAAACGTCTAAAAAAAACAATCCAGCTTTAGCTATTCTAAGAAAAATTTGGGAACGAAAACGCAAGAATGGCTTGTATCAGTTCAACCAATACCAAATGGAAAAATACGAGAAGGTCGAGTTTGATATGAATACTATCGACAGTGCCTTTATGAAGAATAAAATCTTCAAGGGGATGGAATTTGTTTTCAAACATGTGGATACTTCTAAAGTGACAGGAAAAACCTATTTGCCAATTTTTATTAATGAATCGTTGTCGGATGTGTATGGTGACAACAGCCATAAAAAGACAAAAGAAAAGCTGAAAGCCAATAAAACTTCTGGATTTGAAGGGAACCAACAAATTTTGTCTTTCTTAAAAGATTTGTACAGTGATTATTCTATTTACAACAATCATTTGACCTTTTTTGACAAGAGTTTTACGAGTCCTTTGTCAAAAACAGGGATTGATGTTTATAATTATGTATTAAGAGACAGCGCTTATATTGATAATAAAAAATGCTTCAACATTTTGTTTTATCCAAGGCGAAAAAACGAATTGACATTCAAAGGCGATTTTTGGGTAAATGATACCACATTTGCCATTAAGAAAATCAATATGGCGGTGACCAAAAGTGCCAATATCAATTGGATTAAAGATATTTATATTGAGCAGGAATTTGAAGTGATGAACGATTCTGTTTTCTTGTTGACTCGAGATTATATGATGTCGGACTTTGCGCTAAACAAAAAAGAAGATTCCAAAGGAATTTATGGAAAGCGTACCACCTTGTACCGAAATCATCAATTTAACAAAGAAAAACCACTTGCTTTCTACAAAGAAGAAGTGAACTTTATAGACAATGAGGTGTATCAAAAGTCGGATGATTACTGGCAAGAAAATCGTTTTGAAAAATTAAACAAAGATGAAGCTGGGGTCTACAAAATGCTAGATACACTACAGACAGTCAAAAAGTTCAAGCAGATGTACAATTTGGTTTCCATTTTGGGCAGTGGCTATGTCGAGTTCAAGAATTTTGATTACGGGCCGATATTTTCTTCCTTTGGTTTTAACGAAGTAGAAGGCGTTCGACTACGTGTTGGCGGCAGAACTTATTTTGGACCTAATGACACTTGGCGAATTCAAGCTTTTACAGCCTATGGATTCAACGATCAACAATTCAAATACGGACTTTCAGGAAAATGGATGGTAGACAAGAAAAACAGAATCATTCTCTCAGGAGGTAATCGACGTGATATTGAGCAAATTGGCGCAAGTTTGACCACCACCAATGATGTGATGGGACGAAGTTTTGCTTCTTCGGCGCTTTTTACCACAGGAAGTAATGGTAAACTGACCAATATTAATTTGTCGAATTTATCTGTTGAAATTGAGCCTGTAAAAAACTTAATTTTTCAATTGGGAATATCGCACCGTACCTTAGCATCGGCCTCTCCAACATTTAGTTTGGATTATTATACCAATGCTTCTCAAACTACTACTCAAAGTGAGGTGAAACAATCGGAAGCGAATATCCAAATTGAGTTTATGCCCAATCGAAAAACAATTGGGTATGGTGTCGAAAGAGATGTCGTGGACAATCCCTACAGTCGCTTTTTTATCAATTACAGTCATGGTTTTAAAGGGGTGTTGAATAGTGATTTCAAATACGAAAAATTGCAATTATTTTACAAACAACCTATTATTATTGGTCCGCTTGGACGAACTAATATTACCATGGAGTTAGGAAAAACTTTTGGAATAATTCCCTTAGGATTGATGAGTGTGATTCCGGGGAATCAAACCTATTTCACCATAGAGAATACTTTTAGTAACTTGAATTTTTACGAATTCATTAGTGATCAGTACCTTACTTTAAAATGGGATCATAATTTTAATGGTCGTATTTTTGCGCGTATTCCTTTTATGCGAAAATTAAACTGGCGTGAAATCATAGGGGTGAGAGGAGTGTATGGAACCATCTCAGATGCCAACAGAGCCATCAATGCCTCTGGACTTGTATATCAAGCTCCCGAAAACATGTATTGGGAGTACAGTGCGGGAATTGGAAATATTTTCAAAGTGTTTCGTTTGGACTTTTCGTGGCGAGGGAATTACTTGAACGCGCCAGATGCATCTAAATTTGCAATTAAAGGTTCGTTTGGGTTTCATTTTTAATTTCAAAACAAACCTAGTTTAAACTTGTAAATTTTTATTTGATGCAAGAAGCAATTGATTTTTTGTCCCAAAAAGATGGAGTCTTAAAGACTATAATTGCTGATTTTGGTCTTCCAATAATCCAAAAAAGAGAGGAAGGATTTGCATCTATGTGTCATATTATTTTGGAACAACAAGTTTCTATAGCCTCCGCCAAAGCTGCCTATGAAAAGTTAGTTAGTTTGGTTGTAACAGTAAATCCATCCAGTATATATGATGCCACCGACCAAGACTTAAAATCCTGTGGAATATCCAGACAAAAAATCATCTATTTAAAAGATTTAGCCCAAAGGGTTTTAAGTAAGGAGTTGAGTTTCTCCTCACTTCCAATGAAAACAGAACAGCAGATTCGAAATGAATTAATTCAAATAAAAGGAGTTGGAAATTGGAGCATTGATGTTTATTTAATGTTTTGTATGCAATCACAAGATATTATTCCTCTTGGAGACATTGCAATTAAAAACACTTTAATTGAATTGTATAGCTGTCATTCAGAAGATGAGATGGTTGCTGTTTCTTCCAATTGGAAACCTTTTAGAACAGTTGCTTCCTTTATTATTTGGCATTATTACCTCAAAAAAAGAGGTAAAATTTAATTATTGGCGCATTGCAAATAAAAAAACATTTTTTTTATCCTTTAGTTTTATTGTTAAAACACTATGTTTCCTTACTTTTGCACCAAATTTTAAAAGAAAAATACAACAAATACAATGACTGC
>CAYWFQ010000009.1:0-34494 GCA_964457505.1 uncultured Flavobacterium sp. | reverse complement strand
GGGGCTTTTTATGGTTTATATAATTATTTATTAAGTTGGGAAATCAATAAGTGACGCTAAATTCGTAAATTGTAAATTATTACATTTTCAAATTTACAAATTAGCACATTTTCAAATCGTACTTCGTATATCGTAAATCGCACCTCTTAAATTTCTATATTGTTTCATTTTCAAATCGCTACTTTTTCAAATCATATATCGAAAATCGTACTTCGTAAATCGTATATTTAAAAACCATATAAGTCATTTAAGAAAATATAAGAAGTCGCTTCGTTCAATTCAAATCCAGATAAGTAAGTCGAACCATTAATAAGTTAAGTTGCATTAAGATTATTCACTTTGTGAACCTCTGTTCTATTACCCTGAGCTTAACGAAGGATTTTGTGAACTTTGTGGTTAAAAAAAATTAAACCATATAAGGAAATATAAGAAAGTAGCTTCGTTCAATTCAAATCCAGATAATTAAGTCAAACCATTACGAAATTAAGTGACATTAAGCTGAATTTGTTTATGCATTACTATTTACTAATCACTAATTACTATTCACTTTGTAAGCCTATGTGCTATTATCCTGAGCTTGGCGATGGACTTTGTGTACTTTGTGGTTAAAAAAATTAAACAATTTAAGGAAATATAAGCAAGTTGCATCGCTTAATTCAAGTATAGAAAAATAATTTAACAATTAAGATCTACTGCTTTTTTTATTGGTAGTTAAATTAAAAAAAATCTTTGTGAACCTCTGTGACGCCCTCCTGATCTTGGCGAAGGACTTTGCGAACTTTGTGGTTAAAAAAAATTAAACCATATAAGGAAATATAAGAAAGTTGCTTCGCTTAATTCAAATCCAGATAAGTAAGTCGAACCATTAAGAAGTTAAGTTGCATTAAGATTATTCACTTTGTGAACCTCCGTGCTGCTATCCTGAGCTTAGCGAAGGACTTTGTGTACTTTGTGGTTAATTTTTTAACCATATAAGTCATATAAGGAAATATAAGAAATCACTTCAGATTAAAATTCCTTGTTCCTTGTTCCTTGTTCAAAATTCGTTATTATTGAAATAAATGTTGAATAACGAATATTGAATATTGAACTTCGTAGATCGTATATCTAATATCGTAAATCTAAAATTCACTATTACATTCCTCAATCCCCGGCAATACCAAATCCTTATCCGATACAATAGCATCTTTGATGTCCATGCCCCAGTCAATGTTCAAACTAGGATCATCAAAACGAATCCCACCTTCACTGGCTTTATTGTAAAACTGATCGCATTTGTACATAACGACTGCGGTTTCACTAATCACTGAAAAACCATGGGCAAACCCATGCGGAATCAATAATTGTTTTTTATTCTCAGCCGATAATCGAATTGCAAAATGCTGCCCATAGGTAGGCGATTGTTTTCTAATATCTACTGCTACATCAATGATTTCTCCTTGCAGCACACGAACCAACTTGGTTTGTGCAAAAGGCGGATTTTGATAATGCAAGCCTCTCATAGTACCGCGTTTGGAAAATGATTGGTTGTCTTGTACAAAATTAATATGTATTCCTTGTGCTGCTAATGTATTTTGCTTATAGGCCTCAAAAAAATACCCACGCGCATCTTCAAATACGGTGGGGTTGATAATTATTAAATCTTGTATGATAGTTGTTTCTATGATCATTGCTGCATGAAATTATTTATTAAATAAATATTAATAAAAACACAATAAATCGATTTTTAATATTATTTAATCAAACTTAATAGTTGAATTTAAATGTCTTAGTTTAATTTTGTTTGACTTTTTGTTGTATTGATTTTTTAAATTGAATAAATTATGATTTTTTTCATAATTTAATTCTAAGTTATCTTTAAATACTTGAAAAAAAATATTTAATCAATTGAAAATTTAATAATTTACATATTTATATTCAATAAATTTTTTACAATAAATATAATAATTTCAGAAAAAAAAGGCAGAAAAATTATTCCAAGTGTAACACCTATTATTCTTCCTTTTAAACAATCAAAAAGTACACCTTTATAATGATTTAAGCCAACTGAACCATCAAATGTTTGATCAGTTAATACCGAAACTCTAGTATCAATCAATAATATAGTAATAAATGTTGAAATACCATAAATAACAGATACTGAAGATATAATTGTAGCACGATATGCAGGGAGATAGTAACCTGCTAATACACATGCTGGAAAAGCAATACATGTAAGAAATGCAGCAATTAAATTATTTATAAAAATCTTTGTTAACCTAATTTTGGATGGCCTGAATCCAACAAAAAATGATTTATAATTAATTGATTTAATTGATTGGGGTACGTTTATCCATGTTTGTTTTAGCAATAATACTTTAAAACTTGTCTTTTCATATATGTTATCAATTATCTGTCTTAATAACTGTAAAAAAACTGGGAGAATTATGAATCCAATTAGTAAACCCAACAAATTAAAAAAAATGATCCCTTGATAAAATAGTGTACTAATTTGTTCTTTGTTATTTAATGCTGTCTCAGTATACAGTGTAATCAATGGAATCTGTAAAACCCCAATTGTTCTTGGAAATAAATTAATTATTTGGAAAATCGAACTAGTTGTAGACCATCGTTTTGTTTCAATACCAACTAGTCTAATAAAAAACCCAAACACCCAAAAAATATTTACTGTTAAAATAATACTATATAAAATGAAAACATTTTGCATAAAATATATCTTATAATTTGCTGATTATATAAAAAAATGTGAGAATTTATTTCCCAATACCTACGAAATTAAGACACTTTAAAATTGGATATTTAAATAAAAACAAAAATTCTTTATGCTTAATTAGTTGATATAAATCTGTAATCCGAAGATTTACGTTTTGATAACTTAATGCAACTGTTAATAGTTTTGTTTTTTCTTTTTCTGAACAATTATTAATTTTAGAGATCAATCTATTCATAGCGAATCGAACCAAATTTTCATCTAGTTTAGAAATTCGATTAAAATTGTGGGATTTATCAACAATGTAACTAAAATTTTGAACATTAATGAATACAAATCCCATTTTCGAAATTCTAAAAAAAATATCCCAATCTTGCCACATCGGCATTAATGGATCGAATAGACCACATTCAATATAAGTTTCTCTGAGAGCAAAAATTTGAGATCCTACTGAATTAAAAGTTCGTAAATTTTCATTTGTAACAAAATTATTCTTTTTTCTATTAAGTATTCCAAATCTAGTTTTAACTTTTACATCATCAAACAATACTTTTTTTAAATATATTCTGTCTTTATACCAAAAATTAACAAATTTTTCTATTCTATACTCATCACTATAATAATCATCATCATCTAAGCCGGTGACGAACAATCCTTTGGAATTCAAAATAGCTTCATTTCTAGCTTCACATGCTCCTTTTTTATTTTGATTATTGAATATTTTAATGTTACTATGTTGCAGTTGTAAATTTTCTAAAATTTCAATTGTATTGTCAGTCGAATTATCATTAACTATAATTAATTCAATTTTTTTATAGGATTGTTTCAAAACAGATTCAATGGCCCTAACTAATAAAGACGATCTATTACAAGTTGGAATATAAACTGAAACTAATGGCTGTTTTTTAATATCTAATGAACTTGTCATTTAAATAAATTAAAATATGGTTTATTAATCATCATAAATTATTCTTTTTATTCTGATATTTTTTTAAAACTGGTATTATCCGAGGAGTAAATAATAATATAATTGTAAAAAATTTAATATGTTTCAATTCTAACTGTCTTAAATAGTTAATTAATTTAAGCCTTAAAAATTTAGGCTTTTGTACCTTAATTAGCTTTAAATTCGTTTCCAGACAGCCAACAATTATTTTTTGAATAAAAATTTCTAACGCTTTATGTGTATTAATGTCTAATTTTTTAATATTAATTTTTAATAATTCTTCAATTACTATCTGATAACTATTTAAATGATTTAAGGTTTGTTCTTGATTTGTTATGGAACTTTCTCGAATACGTCTCATGTAGAACTTGTCTGGAATGCAAACCGCAGTTGAATCTGGTGAATGAATTAATAATTTTGTAGTAAATAAATTGTCCTCAAATAATATTCCCGGATAAAACTCAATTAGTTTAAATTTGTCTTTTCTAAACATATATAAACAAGCAGAGGGAATATATTTCTTTAAAAAAATTAATTTTTCAAACAAATACCTCGATTTTAAAGGCTTATTTAATAATTCAAGTGGTCGAGAATAATAAAAAGCTGAGTATTTATTTGATTTTAGTGATAAATTAATTATTTCTCCAGAGAATAATACAATATCTACGTTATAAGTTAATACAGACTCAACACATTTACTTAAAGTATTATATAATAAATAATCATCACTATCTAAAAATAATATAAAATCTCCTAGTGCTAATTCCATACCTAAATTTCTAGCCATAGATAGCCCTTTATTCTCAGTTTCAATAACCCTTATACAAGTATTATTCTTTTTGTATTCTTCAATTATCTTTGTGCTGCCATCAGTTGAGCCATCATTAATTATTAATATTTCTTTATTGTCATAATCTTGGTTCAAAACTGACTCAATACATTCACACAAATAACGTTCAACGTTATAAACAGGAATAATTACTGTAATTTTTAAATTATTATTTATGATCAATTTGAAATATTGTTTAATTTTTTATTCTATCACCCGAACCTTTTCCTAATACGGTAACAATGATATAATAAATGTATTTATTGAAGGTAAGGTTTTGTGTCATGACAGCATCCGTTTCGGCCAAGAGTTGTGGCGTAGACATATCAATCTTATTGATTTGTGCTTCTCCAGTAATACCAGGGACTACATTATACACGCCTCTTTTATCTCTTTCTTCTATCAACTCTTGTTGATTGAATAAATTAGGCCTTGGTCCTACTAAACTCATATTTCCTTTCAATACATTAATCAATTGCGGTAATTCGTCTAATTTTGATTTTCGTAATAAACTCCCCCACTTGGTAACCGATGCGTGATTGGCTAAATGTGTGGCTACTGATTGTGTATTTACGTGCATAGAACGAAATTTATATAATTTGAACGGTTGTTTGTTTTTTCCTACCCGCTCTTGAGCGAAAACGGGAGCTTTAGTATCAAAAAATCCTACTATAAGTAATACTATAAAAATGGGGAAAAGAAAAAGTATTCCTAACAAAGAAAAAAGAAAATCGAAAATGCGTATCATAGTTTAAATTTGATTAAAGGAAGAGAATGTTTTTATAAAACCTTCTGTAGCAGAGATTGGAAACTTATTAATTTTTAAAGCTATCTTTATTTTTGCATTAGAAACTACAAAATTTTCAGTCAATTTATCTAATCGTTCTGTGTTTAATGGTAATCTTAACATATCGCCTATACGAGCAATTGTATTGATTACTATTTTAGGAATTTTAAATATTATAACTTTTTTATTGATACTTGATGCAATTAGTTGAATTATTTCATTTGTGGATACTGTTTCGTCATCTGCTAAATTGTATACCCCAGAAGGTATATCATCTCTTTCTAAAATCTGTTGAACCGCATAACATAAATTGTCTATACTACAAAAAGAACGTTGATTTTGAAAAATTCCTAATGGCCATGGCAAACTTTTACTAACTAATTGATATAATAGGTTCAAATTACCTTTATTACCAGGGCCATGAATCATACATGGTCTTAATATATAAACTCGTTTACCTTCAGGTATTTTTTTTGAAAAAATATATTGCTCTGCCAATAATTTACTTTTCCCATAATGAGTAATTGGGTTAGCGACGTGTTCTTCCGTTAATTCTACTTTAGATTCGTCAGCAATTGCTTTTACTGAACTTAAAAAAATAAATACTTCTGCTTCTGAACCAAGAAATGCATCAAATACTTTTTTTGTTAATTCTGTATTTACTTCATAATACGCTTGTGGAGATGAAGTGATTTTTAAATCAAGAGCTTTGCCAGCTAGGTGAATAACTGCATTAGTTCCATTCAATTCGTTAACACTACATTGAAAAAGTTGCGTTCTAGTCCATTTATTAATAATGAAATTAGTAGCATAGTTTTTAGTGAGATTTTGACCTACGAATCCTGAAGCACCTGTAATGGTTAATGTCATAAGTTTATATAAATATTGTAAATTTTAATACACGCTTTTTTTACTTAAACTCATAAAGAATTTTTCAAAATAAATATAAGTAAAATAACTGACTATTAAAGTTGAAATTATTGCAACTAATAAAATAAAATAGACAGGAAAGATAATATGGAAAAAGTCACCTAAACGCTCCATTATAATTAATACTTTAGGATAAACTAAGGGATGTATTAAATAGATTGAGTAACTTGCCTCACCTAACATAACTAAGGGTGTATGCACAATTCTAGTTAATTTAAATGATATTTTAAAAAAACTAAAACAAATTAATAGAGATAGGATAGAAAAGACAATTCGATTATACCCAGTAACTAAATTTATTACATCCCCAATTACTGGATAGAAAAAAAATGTTAGTAAACACAAAAATAAAATAATCAATGAAATAGAATTTGAAATGTTTTTTTCTTTAAATATAAACCCAATTAAAAACCCCCCTAAAAAGAAAATTATCTGGTTTAAAGGATTAATATATATTTTCCATTGATCCACTAAATATGTATCCTGTTTAAGAAGGTAAAAGGCAAAATAGATATATATTATAAATAATATCATGCAAAGTAACAGAAAAACATATTTATTATTTTTTGAAAATATAATAAAAAAAGGGAAAAATACATAAAAAACAATTTCATTGCCAATTGACCAAGCGCCCGTAGCTATATAAGCATCCCATTTAATAAATGCGAATAAACCACTTAGGTTTAGCATCAACTTTTCAAATCCTATTTGGGGATTAAAAATAAATGCAACTATTGTAATAAGCCACAAAAGTGGAAATATCCTAAAAACTCTTTTTTTGAAGAAATCAAATAAAATATTTCTATCAAAGTTGAGCTTTTCTTGATAAACTAAATATAAAGTTAACCCGCTCAAAATATAAAAAATTGACACTCCATAGAGACCTATCCTCCCAAAAAAACTGTTTGAACTAAATTCACCAATACTCCAAGAGAGATAATGATACAACATAATACTGAAAGCAGATAAACCTCTTAAATAATCAAGATTGAAAAGTCTTTTCATATATATATATTATTAATGTTAAAAATTTATTTATTTATTTTTAGAAATTTTTCATAAAGTTCATTCCATATGATTTCTTGTCTAAAATTATTGATTACATATTCTCTACCAGCTTTACCATGTGATTTTGCAATTGTAGGGTTCTTCAAATAATACATTATTTTTTCTAGAATTCCTAACGGCGTAATTTCTGTAAATATTCCCGTTTCATTTTCAACTATCGAATCAACACAACCTGTTGACTTAGTTGTAATGATGGGGATTTCCATGGCTGACGCTTCTAATACAACCGTTGGAAATCCTTCTCTATAAGAAGGAAGTATAAATATGTGCATCAAACTATAATAGGGTAATACATTGGTAATTAACCCTGTGTGAATGATTGAAGATTCTAATGTAATATATTTCTTATTTTCAATACTAATTGAGTCTCTTTCCTCAAAAGGACCAACCATCAATAATTTAATGTTTGAATACTGTAATTTCAAAAGTCTCCAGGCAGACAATAACTCGTTAATACCCTTGTCATTTACTAGTCTACCAACATATCCGATAACAATATCATTTTTAGTAATATTATATTCTTCTCTTAAATGGTTGATATGGTCTAAATTTACATTTTGTAGCGTGAACTTTGCTAAATCTATACCATTACAAGTGCCTTTATTGAGTATGAAATTTTTGTCTGACCTGTTCAAACGCTCTTCGTTACTTTTGCTCATGACAGATTCACTTACGCAAATAACCTTAGTCGCCAAAGTTGCTGTTAATTTTTCAATTGTCTTAAGCATAATTTTTTTTATACCTCGAGAAGTTTCATACATTAATCCATGTCTAAAATAAATTCGATTACTTACTCCCGCAAGAAACGCAGCAATCATTGCAATCATTGCGCCCTTAGGTGTGTGTCCTATAACTATGTCTATATTTTCAGATATAATTTTATTCTTTAGTATAAATATAGCCCTTATATCTGCGATCAGATTAATTTCTCGAAGAATATCTACAGGTATTGCTGTAAATTTTTTTTCATCAGTATACTCATAAAAGTGTTCTGAAGGAGTGCAAGCAACGTATATTTCTATATCTTTTGTTAGCATATAATCAAACTGATCTCCGATGTAATAAGGAAGAACAAATGAAATATTAACTACATGTAGAATTTTCATAATTTGGTTGAGTTTCCGAGGCTATAAAGTAAAGTATTAGTAGGTAAAATATAATTACAGGAGAAAAAACTATAATTAAACTGTTAAATGAAATCAAAACGAAGCAACTAAGAAATAAATTTTTCTTATTATAAAAGATCATAATTATAAGTGATAATACATAGATTAAAGTTAAAATTACGCCCTCTTCGATAATTGACTTTAGCCAACCGTTAGATTCCCCATAATGATAAGTTTCTTCTATAGAACCTGGACCAAGTCCCATAAAGATTTGCAAATAGTTTGAAGAATTAAAAATAGCTGAAGAGTTTTCAATCCGTTCATTTCTGTTCTCTAGCGAAGAAAATTTGTCTATATTTTCATAGTAATCATTAAAAAATTGCACAACGTTTTTCAACTGTTCTTTTAAAATTATAGTACAAATAAGAATAATAAATATAAAAATAAATCTTTTTTTAATATTCGAAAAACTCAATTTCTTCCTCGTAAATAAAACGTTATTCATCGTGGTAATAAAAAAAGCAATTAAAAATGAAAGCCAAGATCCAAGGGATAGAGAACAAAATAACCCTGTAATGGACATCAGTTTACCTAGTTTGCCAAAACGATATTCTCTCCATTTTTCTAGATATTTGAACCAAAAAAAATTGAGAACTTGAAAAAAACCCAAATAACTAGGTTCAGAAAGTAGCCAAGAAACCCTGCCCAGCTTAAATTGAAGTATAGTTTTTTCAGATATCACTCCAAATAGAGGACTTAAAAATGAATTAAACTCCGAATATGATCCCAAAGGCTTATTGACAAATGTAAGTTTATTAAAGAAATTAAAAAAAATATAAGAAAATATCGACATAATAATGGAGGCCCATACCACATAATTCCAATATATAATTAACGAATTGATATTGACTTGTTTATTATAAATCAAACTAAAAAGAAATAAAGCAAGGCAAATAGATGAAATAACTAAAATAGTTTGGCTCATTATCAATGCGTTCTGAATAAGCCAAACTACAAGAAAAAGGCTTAAAAACAAGACTAAAAGCACTATTTTTTTTAAACTTGTTCTGCAATTAGCAAAAAGAATATAAAATGCAAGACTAAAAAAAAATAAGGGTGGAATAAACCTAATAGTCTTAGGAACTATGACGTCAGTTATAAAAGGATTAAATAATAAGATATAAGCGAATAATGAAAAAATAATCCACTTATGTAAAGTATTATTTAAATTATTATTTGTCATTTTTAATTTCTAACATTTTGTAAAAGGAAAACTTAAGAAACGCAATAGATTTTGCCTTAAAAATTTGTAAAGCATTAAACTTGTAATTTGATGACAAATCTTGAAACATCCTTAAATTAAGAGACGCTCCAGTTGACAGTTTATTGGTTATATTGGAATTGTGAACCCGATAATACACTAATTTTTCATTTAAAAATAATAAATTTGTTGATTGTGAAATTCGTAACCAAAAATGATAATCCTCCACCGCTCTAAATTTTATGTCATCAGGAAACTCATTCCCTTTTAAACTTGTAGTATCAATAAGAACAGAAGAGTAGCTGATATAGTTACTAACGAACAAGTTTACCGTACTAGGCTTTTTTGGAAACCATTTAATTTTCTTATTCGATATAGCATTTATTTTTCCTTCAGAGTCAATTATTAAACGATCTGTAAAACATAACCCTTTGCCGCTATTCTCATTAATTATATTAAATTGTTTTTCCAATTTTTCTGGATGCCATAAATCATCATCGTCACAAAATGCAATGTACTTCCCTTGAGCCATTTTTAGCCCCAGATTCCTGGCTTTTGCAGGATACCCACAGTGTGGAACATATAAATATTTCAAAGAATGATGCCCTAATTCTTTAATATATGTTTCAACTTCTACTTGATGACCATCACCAATTACTAAAATTTCTATGTCCTTGAATGTTTGGTTTAAGACAGTATCAATCGTTAATTTCAAATAGGAAAGTCTATTGAAAGTAACTATGATAACAGTTGTTATAGGCGTTTGTATAGGCAACATAATTAATAATTTAAAGTTTAGCTTCTTTGTACCATTTATAAGTATTTATTATCCCTTCTTTTAAACTGGTAATTCTCATCCCTTCCATCTCCTTAATTTCCAATATAAAATCTTTAACATCAAAATTTTTACTTGCTTTATATTCAACTTTCAATTGGGGATGAACTTCTCGTAACTCTTGCAATATTGTGTTAATCGAGCTCCCTTGCCCACTACCTAAATTTAGTGTTCTATTTATTAATCCACGATCTAAAAAGGAAAATATTAATGGAGGAATATCTGCAGCAAATATATAATCTTTAATATTTTCACCATCTCCCCAAATTTCTATAGTTTCGTTTTGTAATGCCCTATTAATAGCTACATTTATTACTCCCTGAATTTTGGATTTATGAAAGTACCCATATGGATTAGAAATCCTTAGATTCAGATATTTAAGACCATATAAATTATGGAACACCGAAATGTACTGCTCAATTGTATTTTTTACAATCCCATAAGAACTTATTGGATTAGGGTTATCTCCAACACTATGAACAATTGAATTACCGTTGCCATAAATTGCTCCACCAGAACTGAAAAATACTAACGTAGCTTTGGTGGAACTAATTATTTCTAGCAACCTAATAGTATTAACAAGATTTGTCTCAATATCTCGTATTATAGATGAATTAGAATTTGCAGGTATTGTTGATGTTAGTAAATGAAAAATATAGTCATATTCATTATTCAAAAAAACATTTCTCAAAAATAAATTATCTCCAAAATCCCCAAAAAACTCTTCTTTTACGCATTTGAATTTATCATTATTGGAAGAGGCTGATCTAATACTTGAAAGAATACTGATTTCAAAATTTGAAAAATTATGATCAATCCAATGCAGTATATTTTTACCTAAAAAACCATAGCCACCTATAATTAATATTTTATTCCCTTTCATTCGGTATATAATTTAAAAAGTGAATCGCCGTAAATTTCTTCAGAAAAAGATATAGCTGAAATTTTGGCCGCATTTCCAATTCTTTCAATTTCTTCAACATTTGTATATAAATATTTAATATTTATATATAAATCCTCTACTAAAGATTCAATATTTGGCGGTATTAATATTCCATTATCATTATTAGCGATAACTTCTGAAGTTCCAGCTAAAGATGTAGCTAGAATACACTTTCCTAACATCAAAGATTCTATAATGACTAACGGTAAATCCTCATGAGAAATCGATGGAAAAACAACCAAGTTTGATGCGTTAATAAAATCTACATAGTTTGGTTGATAACCTAAAAACTTAACTTTTTCGTTTAAATTATTTTCGTCACAATAACTTCTTAATATATTAATGTCCTCCCCATCACCAATTAATAAAAGACAAAAGTCTAACTCCGTTACACTACTTTTGACCCATTGATTTAAAGCTTTTAATAGATAGATTTGACCTTTTCGATCCGTAAGAAATGCAACCTGAGTTAAAATAAAAGTATCTTCATTAAGGTTAAATTCATCGATAATAATTTCTCTTTTTTTACCCACCGGGTTGGATTTAACAATATTTCTAACAATACTTATCTTGTTAAAATCAATACCTGCATTATCTGAAAGAGTTTTTTTAGTAATTAATGATGAGGTTATAAATCTTGAAACATATTGATTTAGTTTTTTGTTTCTTATCCAATTGAAAATATTAGTTTTTTGAGCTTGATTATTAACTTGATAAACTATCTTTTTAATTCTACATATCTTTGCAATAAAAACCAAAAGATTACAAGAAGCAGCTGCGGGAAAACCTCCATTATTAACATGAAGCACATCCGGTTTTTCATTTAATAATAATTTTAGTAATACATAAGAATTAAAAATAGAAAAAAAACCTAGTTTTTTCAATATCCAAAACGGAACTTTAATTAAATACTTAATGAATATGTTTACAGATTTTGAATTAATTTTATAAAAAATGGTATCATTAGAAAGAAGAGTTAAAGGAATTAACTTTTCATGATGACCTTGAAAATCTTTTTCCATTCCCTCTCTATAAATTTTATGACTTCTAAACGCAAATTTGATTTGATAGTTTGAATTTAAAATTTCATTTTTTACTAAAAAAGACATAAGACGCTCGCTGCCACCGTAAATATAACAATCACTATAGATTAATAATTTTTGTTTACTCATTAAACAGCAATTTTAGATTTAAAAAGTTGACGTAATATAAATTTAGTAATTATTCTGAAATCTTTACTAAATACATAATAAACACTCATCGCGATTGTTATATATGATGCAATTATTATTGAATATTGCACCATTTCCTTCATACCCTTTTGAGATGGAAGGTAGCCCTCAAATTCTGAATTAATTATGTAAATAGTAAAAACAGAAATCAAAATGGCCAAAATATTTTTCTTTAACAACAGTAACCAATTAATATTAAGGTATATCTTGCTAAAATATAAATAAAAAATAGCAGATATTAAAAATGCTATAAATTTGAATAAGCCAAATGAAAATAATCCAAAGAATTGGAACGAAATAGCAATACCAAGCCAATAAATTAATGGGAGAATTGCACTTATAAAATAAAGGCTTTTTATTTTTTGTAAAGAAAACATTGCTATTCCCATTGGGTTAGACAAAAAAGCAAAAAAATAACTAGCAAACATCACTGTTATTATCGGAATAGCAGATACATAGTTAACACCCACCCAACTTAAGATAAAACTATTCATAGTAATTAAAATAACTAATGTAGGAATTATCGATAAAGGAATACCAAATACAAGTAATTTATAAAATGTTACATTTAAAGCATTCAATTGTCCCCTACCAATGTAATGATTGAACTTAGCAACAAACGGATTGTATATTATACCGTATAACGACCTTGCCAAGGTCATTACTGAAATACAAATATTAAAAATTGCTACTTCTTTTAAACCAACAAATTTACCAATTACCAAAGAATCTAATTCGTAATATATTATCCATGAAATAGTTACAAACAAACTATTAAAAGCAAGATTTTTAGTTTTGTTATATACTTTTTTATTGAACTTAATTAGTTTTAAAAAAGAAAGAAAATCATATGAATAATCACTAATTGCTATACCTACACCAATAAAAACACCAACTAAAGTCAAAATCTGAGTAAATGCATAATAGCCTACTATGTGATATTCCCCATTTTTAAAAAACAAAAAAACAAAAGCTATTTTTACCAAATTTAATATGGAATATATTCTTTGATACTTATAATCCTGCAAACGAATATTGAAAATAAGTTGAATGATACGATGTGCTACCAAAATAGGGAGACAAATTATGAAAACTAAAAAAAGTTCTTTAATCATTTTAATAGTGTCGGACGTGTCTAAGCCAGAAAGAATACTATGAGGAAAAAAGTAAAATACCAATACTACTAAACCAAAAAGAACAAAAAAAACAGATAATATAAAAGTTACAAAACCTAGAATTTCGGCTTCTTCTTTTCTATTACCTGTTGCAAAAGCTTCACTTGCAAATTTAACCCCAGCATTTAAAAACCCAAAGTCTGCATAGGATAAAAACAAGTTCAGAGAAATAACGAAAGTATAAATACCAAAGTAATTTTGGTTAGCAGCAAGATAAGGGGTCACTATAAACATAGTTGCAAAACCAGTGATTAGGCTTAACACCTGCCAAAGATAAATTTTTAGAAATTCTTTCAAACTGATATAATATTCAAAATTTTCTGGTAATCTGCTTCGTCAACCTTAAAAAAATCAGAAAGATTTTCCTGTTTTATATTGTCTTTTGGATTTGAAATATTTTTCTTAAAATCCTCAATCGTAGTACTTAAATTAATGAAAGAGCTACCATCAAAAGGTGAAACTAATTCATCTGAATTATCCATTAATTTATTATCTATTTTTGGATCAAATAAAATATAATTAACTCCAGCTTTAATAGTATCTAAAACCATTGTTGATGTTGGCCCGACAACTAAAGTAGAATTTTTCAAAGATTCCATTTTATCATTTTGATCAAAAATATAATAATTACCAATTAAATTATTTCTATAAAAATCTTCAGATTCTGAAGGATGCAACCTAAGCCTTGCATTTTTAACACCTAATTCTGTTAAAATTATTTTTACTTTTTCTAAATATAATAAAGATTTTGATCGATCACCAACAAACAACTTATCACTAGAACTAGGAGTTCCAGAAATTGCTTTTGTTAGTACTAACACATTATCTAGACTTGATTTAAGTATTGTAAATTTAAAATCTGAATAAATTGGATGTTTAATTGTAAAAATTTTACTTGGTAAGACTCCATGATCTATATAAGCTTTTTTTATCCCTGCCCCCCAAACAATTAAATAATCAGCTCTATTATCGTCAATATTATTATATCTACCCGGTAAACCATGTAAATATACAAAAGTAGGAATATTATTATTTTTTGCGATTTTAATGGATGAATTTTCAAAAAAATCTAAATCATTCGGAACAATTATACATTTAACATCATTATCAATCAAAAATTTTGAAAACTCACTTTCATATGACATAATGAGAGATTCAAATGAATTAGAGAATAATAGTTTTAATTTTTTTTTTGATAAAATTGATTTTATTTCATATACAATTTTAGACAATTTATAAGTTGATAAAATTTTGTATTTTAAATTAAAGCTCCATGGTGGTGAAACGTTTGTATAATTATTAAAATTTAAAGTTACATAAGCATTACTAATAATAATGTTTTTTTTCTTAGCGCTTAATAAACAAAAATATCTAGATAAAAACAAAATTATTTTTTTTACTAAGTAAAAAATTTTCATTTTTAAACTATTCTTTTCAGATTTATGATGATCACCATAATTGTAAAGTACATTATTTACTTGATAAAGTATTACATCATAATTGTTTTCATCTATTTTATTAGAAATGAAATTAAATAAATGGTTTTTTTTCTGCATTTAACTCAAATAATTTTCTTTAAATCTTTCTCTTTTTTCAATATTTTCCAAAACCTTTTTTTCTATTATTTCATTATAATATTTGGGATGCAACCCAAATCCAGGTCTAATCTAACATACATTTTTTCAGTAATAATATTACTTGTCTTAATATCTTCTACCATATATAAAGATCTAGAAATTTATGCATTTTTATCAAATTTACATGAACCACCACTAGATAACTTATACAAATATCACTTTCTATAAATGAAAATAGGATTTGACAGATTTTTGCTTTTCTAATAAGCGGTTCTACAACACTTATGAATTACCTTTATTTAGACTTAATAGTTAATGATATATTTTGTATTAAAGGACTATTAACTTATTTTGAATTTTATATATCAACACGATCCTCGTCTCAATTGGGTACTATTGAATTAATAAACTCTGAAAAGAATTATTTATTAATTAAATCATAATATGATTTAATTAATTTAGTCTCTTGAAACCTCCATGACAAACAGGACCATTTAATAACTGATCAATGTTTTTTATGCCTTTTTCGCAATCAGAAATGATGGAATATACATCATTTAGTGCTTCAAAATATACTTTTAAATTCTCTTCATTATGAGCTGTGGATGCATAAAAGTTAGTGCTAGCTAAATAGCCTTTGGCAAGCATTTCTTGCGCAATAAAAGTTTTATATTCTAATGCCTTATCGCTATTAAAACTATAGGTACTCAAAGAAGGTATTCCTGATATTGTAATTTTTAGATTATGTTCATCTGCCAATTTTTGCCACCCTTGTCTCATTTTGTTTCCAATAGCAGTAATGATTTCCCAAGATTTTACTTCTTCCATTACTTTTAGCGTTGCTAATGCAGCAGTAGGACCTATTCTTTCTGTCCAAAAAGTACTACTTATAAAAGTATTTTGTGCGGCTTCCATAACCTCCTTTTTACCAACAACTGCGGTTAAAGCATAACCGTTACCAATTGTTTTACCATACATTGCCATATCTGGTTCTACTCCATACTTTTGGTAAATACCTCCAAATGTTTCTCTAAAACCAGATGTACATTCATCGAAAATAAGTACAATATTTCGCTCTGTTGCTAATTGCCTAACTTTATGCAAAAAATTATCCTCTGGACCAAAATTTCTCAACACTTCCATTTTTATAACTCCTATATCATTAGTATCAACTATGGAAAGTAGCTCCTCAAAATTATTATAATTAAAAGGATAAACAGTATCTTTTAAATTTTTAGGTACTCCTTTAGGACTCAATCCACCTAACAAATGACCTGATAATTCATCTCCTCCATTGTGGTTAGCCGATAAATACCAATCATGCCATCCATGATAACCACAAATGGCTACTTTATCTCTTCCTGAAGCAGCACGTGCTATTCGTATTGCTATAGAGTTTGCTTCGCCTCCGCTTCTAGCAAACCGTACCATATCAGCCCAAGGATTGATTTCAATTAATTTTTCCGCCAGATAAACTTCTTCAGGACAATTTAAGGTACTCATGTTACCTTTCTTCACCGTTTCCATAACAGCTGCATCTACCTCATCATTTCCATAACCTAGTGTATTGGTTCCAATACCCATAATGGACATGTCAATTAATTCTTTTCCGTCCAAATCCCATACTTTACAACCTTTAGCTTTTGAAAAATAAGAAGGCCATTGATCTGGCAAAAACATTTCTGGTCTTTTGGATAACAACATTGTTCCACCAGGAATCAACGTTTTAGCTTTTTTATATAATTCTTGTCCTTTCCCCATTAGTTATCATTTTTTAAAGACTTTAAAAGCCCTTCATTTCTAATAATTGAATCGTTTATTTTGACTAAATTTTTTTGTATCATATAATTGGTGTATTCTAACCAAGTTTTATCAGTCCCTAAGTTGTTAATTAATATACTAATTAATTCAAAATCTCTTGTTTCGTCAACAGTCATTCTAATTTTTGAATAATCAAACTTACAAGGAAAATTTATGGCTTTAAACAAACTACCTCCTTTAAAATCAGAATTGTTTTTAATATAAGGCGTTACATGTTCTCGTTCTGATACTAATTTTGCATTATTCCAGGCAGCTTCTAAAGCTGAAAATTTAAAAACTTCAATATCTTGTCCATCGGGAAAGTTTTCAATTAACGTATTTGATCCGTAATCTTTATTGTTCACTTGTACAAAATCAATCACTTGATCCACTAATACAGGATCTATCAACGGACAATCTGAAGTAACTCTAACTATCCAGTCCGCTTGTTTATCTTTAACTGATTGGTAAAATCGATCTAATACATCTGACTCCGATCCTCTTGAAGCGGTGAAACCCCATTCTATAGCTTTATTGTAAATAACTTGATCTTCCTCTTTAGTAGTAGTAGCAACAATTATTTCAGAAACCGATTTACATTTTTTTAATCGTTCTAAATGGATTTGAAGTAACGACTTTTCTTTAATTTCTTTTAAAACTTTATTAGGTAATCTTGAACTACCTGTTCTAGCTTGAGTTATTAATATTGTTTTATTTACCATAATGATGGATTTAATAAATCTAAATCTTTAATCTTAATGCAATTTATTTTCTTTATTGTATTATCATCAATCTTATAGGAGGAAGCATTGATATTGGTATTTAAATGATCAATAGAATCAACTCCAACTATTACATTGTCTATATTTTTTTGATTTAAACAATAACTTAATGCTATCTCTTCCATTGAACAATTTAGTTGATTAATTAATTGATTTAATTGTTCTAATTCATTTCGTAGCATTTGTACAATACTATTTTCATCATTTAGATTTTTAAAAAACAATCCTTGCAAAAAAACAGACCTTGTATGTATTATTTTTCCTTTACTTTTTAATTGGTTTATTAAATTTCCTCTCAATGAATAATTATCTAATAAATTGAATGGCAATTGAACTACTGTAATTATATCATCTAATAATAAAGTCTCAATTTGTTCATTAGTATAAACTGAAACACCAATATGATTAATATATCCATTAGCTTTTAGAATTTCTAGGTCTTTAAGTTTATTTCTGTTTTGATAATAAGAATCAAAAGAATGAAACATTAACACCTCTATTTTATCAATATTTAAATGATGTATATATTCTAATACTCTGCTACATACTAAATCTATAACAATATCAGCAGGTACTTTAGTAATAACCTTAAACTTAATTTCGGGATGTAATTTATGAAAATTACCAATTATTTGATGCGCATTACCATATGTTTCTGCAGTATCTAAAATTTCAATTCCAGTTTCATGAGCTTCTAATAAAATTGCACAACTATCTGAAAAAGAAATTTTCCCAGAATGATTATTAACCCCGTAATCCAAGCCCATTTGAACAGTACCTAATATAAGCTTATTAGCCATTTAAAATAATTATATAAAATCAGATTTTAAAATAGAAATAATATATGAATCCCAATATTTACCTTCACTGAAGGCATTTTGTCTTAATTTACCATCAACCTTAAAGCTAAATTTATCTTTAAAAAAATTTAGTTTTTTATAGTCATATTCATATAATTCCATCCATATCTTATTTAAATTAAGATCTTCAAAGCCATATTTAATTAAAGTATTAGCGGCATCATAAGCATATTTATCATCAATATATAATTGATCACGACCTATATAAAATGAGAAATCGGTTGACCTATTAATCCAATTTGTATATAAAAGTCCGCAAGCACCAATTGGTTCATTGTTTTCCAGATCAACAATTACAAACATAAAATCATTTGGATTAGCATAAGTTCTATCAAACCAATTTACTTGATTCAGTAAGTTTAGTTCCTTATGTTCTCTAAAATTTTTTCTAAAATCAGGATTATTCCTCCAATCACGTAAAAGAATTAAATCATCTTTTTCTATGGCTCGAAGTCCAGTTATTTCTCCTTTTAACATAGCTATTTATTGAATATGTTTTTTTGTAATATGTTCCCCTTTTTCGATTGGGGTTACTAAAACTTGACCAAGAAGTTCATCTATTTGGTGTGGTGAAAACCCATCTTCTGGTATTGGGCGAAGTGCTTCTAAATCCTTTTTTGTTATCACATGCCCTATTTCAAAATCTGAAACTGCTCTTAAAGATCTTCTTTGGACTATTAAAGATTTTTTTTCATTCTCTTCTATTCTTTTTACTCCATCTCCTAAAGCATAATAAACCTCATTTGCGTTATCAACCATTTCTCTCCAAGATTTTGGATTCATTGCAAACTTATGATCAGGCCCATCATTATCATTACTATCTGTAAAATGTTTTTCAATTACTAAAGCACCCAAAGCAACCGCTCCTAAAACTGTTGCATGTCCTAATGTATGATCAGACAAACCGAGTATTGAATTAGGAAAACGTTGAGCAAAGTATTTTAGAACATTTAAATTAACATATCTAAATTTATCCTTATCTAAAGTATAATTTGTATTACATTGCATTAACACAACGTCTTCTGTAATAGCTTCTATAGCATTCATTGCTCTAACAACATCTGTCATTTCCGAAGCTCCTGTTGCAATTAATACGGGTTTGTTCTTTTTAGCAATATACTCTATTATTTCAATCCAAGTGATATCACCTGAACCAATTTTATATAAATCTACGAAAGGATCAACTGCATCAACAGACTCAAAATCATAAGCACTTGTGAAAAAATCAATCCCTACTTCATCACATTTATTTTTCAATAATGAGGTCCAGTCCAAAGAAACACTTGCATCTTCATATACTTCATATACACTTTTTTTCCATGAGGATTGATGTGATAACTGAGTTCCTAATTTTTCAAAACCAACTTTACTTACAATTTTTGAAGCTTGAAAATTTTGGAATTTAGCGGCATCAGCACCCGCTTCTTTAGCTAACTCAATTAGTTTATATGCCCTATTAATATCACCATCATGATTGGCTCCAATATCAGCTATAAAATATAATGGTTCACCTTGACCTATTATCTTATTCCCAAATTTAATTTTTTTCATAATTTATAATTATTTACTGTAGAAATCATTTCTTAACATTGAAAAACCTGAATCTATTGAGAAGTCAAAATCTTTAAATGCAATTTTAACTTTTGAATTATCTAAAGTTGTGTTCAACGCTCTTGGCGCAACAAAATTATTTTGATTGAATTCAATACGATTTACGTACTGTTCAGAAAAATCAAATTTTTTTGAGATTTTTAGTAAAAAATCGTATTTTGAGATTTTTTCATTAGTTGCAATGTTATAAATTCCGTATTTAATATTTGACGCTACAATTTTTTCAATTATCTCCGCTAATTGACCTACATACATTGGATTGAAATACATATTGCTGAAACCATTAATGGTTTTACCATCCTTAAGTTCAGTGTACCCCCATTCAAAGAGCGATTTTTTCATAGGTATATTAAAACCATAAATATTAGTCCTTAATATATAATAATTTATCGCATTATTCTTAACTGCTTCCTCACCCAACAATTTTGTCTCAGCATAATAACTCAAAGGATTAACTAAGGAATCTTCCGAATAATTACCCACTATACCATCAAAAACCGCATCTGTAGATATATATACATAATTGTCTGAATCTAAATGTGAAAATAATAACTCCGTTGCAGAAACATTTGCCTTAAAAGCCAACTGCTTTTCAATTTCACATAAATTAACATTTACCTCAGCAGAACAATGAATAATTGAATCAAATTTTTGGCTTTGAATAGAATATAAAAAATCTTTTGATGTTAAATCACCTATTAAAATTTCAGCCCCCTCAAGTCTAAAGTTTTTATTTCTTGATATTCCGAATATTTTATACGAATTTAATTTCTTAAAATGTCTATAAACTGCCATACCAAGCATTCCTGATATACCTGTAATTAAAACACTCTTATCAAATATCATTTACTAAAAAATTTGAATCTACATGTTCTTTTATCAATGCTCTCAAACTATCAATGGTTTCCCATTCTGTATTGGTTCCAGAATCATAGTTAAATCCCTCTGCTACCTTTTTGGCTCCAAATGAATCGATAAAATCATTTATTTTAAAATTAGGCACAGTAGGGAGAATAGTATAATATTTACCTAAATCATAGGTATAAAAAGAATCAGAAGACGTTATCATTTCTTCATGTATCTTTTCGCCAGGTCGAATACCAACAATTACTTGTTCACACTCAGGCGCTACTGCAGTAGCTACATCTGTAATTCGATACGAAGGAATTTTAGGAATAAAAATTTCTCCTCCCCAAGCATGTTCCATTGCGTGCATCACCATATCAACCCCTCCTTGTAAAGAGATGTTAAAACGAGTCATAGCACTATCCGTTATTGGTAATTTTCCTTCACTTTTTTTCTTAATGAAAAATGGAATTACAGAGCCATTAGATCCCATAACATTTCCATAACGCACTACTGAAAATTTAATAGGATTTGTTCCTTTTATATTATTTGCGGCTACAAATAATTTATCTGATGTTAATTTTGTAGCACCATATAAATTAATAGGTGCGCAAGCTTTGTCTGTCGATAATGCTACCACATTAGATACGCTAGTTTGTAAAGCTGCATGAATTACATTTTGTGCTCCACCAATATTAGTTTTGATACATTCATCTGGATTATATTCCGCTAGATGAACATGTTTCATAGCTGCGGCATGAATTACAACATCTACTCCTTGAAAAGCCCTAATCAATCTTTGTTCATCACGAACATCCCCTAAGAAAAAACGAATTTGAGGAAATTGATTTTCAGGAAATTCCTGAGCCATTTGAAATTGTTTTTGTTCATCTCTAGACAAGATGATTAACTTTTTAATATTAGAATGGTGTTTGAAAATATGAGAAGTCAGAGCTTTTCCTAAAGATCCAGTACCTCCTGTAATTAATATGGTTTTGTTTTCTAAATTCATAATTTTATTTAATTGAATTCTTTATTTTTTTTATTTTCTTCTAATTCTTTTAGTGAAAAATTTTTAAAATATTCATAGGTAATTTTTAACCCTTCTTTTCTATCGACTTTAGGTGACCAATCTAAAATTTCTTGGGCTTTAGAAATATCAGGTTGTCTTTGTTTCGGATCATCTTGTGGCAATGTTAAATATACTATTTTCTGATTTGTACCCGTTAATTTAATAATCTCTTGGGCAAAATCATTCATTGTGATTTCATTTGGATTACCAATATTTACTGGATACACATAATCAGAATGCAACAAACGATAAATTCCTTCTACTAAATCATCAACATAACAAAAAGCTCGCGTTTGGGTTCCATCTCCAAAAATAGTAAGGTCTTCCCCTCGTAATGCTTGACCAATAAAAGCTGGTAATACTCTCCCATCATTCAAACGCATTCTTGGACCGTAGGTATTAAATATTCTAACAATTCTAGTTTCCAAACCGTGAAACGTATGATAGGCCATTGTAATGGCTTCTTGAAAACGTTTGGCTTCATCGTAAACACTTCTCGGTCCTATAGGATTAACATTGCCCCAATATTCTTCTGTTTGTGGATGAACTGTAGGATCTCCATACACCTCAGAAGTAGAAGCTATCAAAAATCGCGCTTTCTTTTCTTTGGCAAGACCTAATAAATTGTGTGTCCCTAATGATCCAACCTTTAAAGTTTGAATAGGAATTTTTAAATAATCAATAGGACTTGCTGGAGATGCAAAGTGAAGAATATAATCTAATTGTCCACTTACGTGTACATAATTAGACACATCATGATTATAAAACTCAAATTGCTTTAAAGGAAAAAGATGTTCGATATTTTTAATATCTCCTGTAATCAAATTATCCATTGCAACAACTTGATATCCTTCAGCTATAAAACGGTCACACAAATGTGATCCTAAAAAACCAGCAGCACCTGTAATTAATATTCTTTTACTCATTTTATTTATTTTGTGCCTATACCGTAATGTTCAAATCCTAATTCATTCAATTCTTTGGTATCATAAATATTTCTACCGTCAAATATAATTGGATTTATTAATGCATTTTTAATTTTTTCAAAATTAGGTGACCTGAAATCAGCCCATTCGGTAACTATCAGTAATGCATAAGCGTTTTCTAAAGCCTCATACTCGTTTTTTGAGTATTCAATTATATCTCCAATACTATGTTTGGTTTCTGGCATAGCAATTGGATCAAAAGCTTTTATCTTACCACCTGCTTTTAAAATTTTATCAATAATAACTAAAGATGGTGCTTCACGCATATCATCTGTATTGGGTTTAAATGACAATCCCCAAATGGCAAAAGTTTTTCCTGCAATATTTCCTTGAAAACGATTCATCAACTTTTCAAATAAAACTGACTTTTGCTTTTCATTTACAGCCTCTACAGCCTCTAAAATTTGCATTTGATAGCCATTTGAAGCGGCAGTTTTTATTAATGCCTTTACATCTTTTGGAAAACAAGAACCTCCATATCCAATTCCAGGATAGATAAATTTATTTCCTATTCTAGCATCACTTCCAATTCCTTTACGAACCATATTGACATCCGCACCTACAATTTCGCATAAATTTGCAATATCGTTCATGAAACTAATTTTAGTAGCCAGCATACTATTAGCTGCATATTTAGTCATCTCGGCACTAGGAACATCCATAAAAATAATGGGATGACCGTTTAATAAGAAGGGTTTGTATAACTTACGCATTACCTCTTCTGCCTTTGCAGAGGAAACTCCAACTACAATACGATCAGGTTTTAAAAAATCATCAATGGCTGCTCCTTCCTTTAAAAACTCAGGATTAGAGGCTACATCAAACGTAATATCTAATTGTCTTTTCAATAATTCTTGTTGTATAGCCGCTAGTACTTTTTCAGCAGTTCCAACTGGAACTGTACTTTTAGTAACAATTACGCCATAACTGTTCATATGCTGCCCAATTTCTTGAGCTACACCAATCACATATTTCAAATCGGCACTACCATCCTCTCCTGGTGGAGTCCCAACAGCTATAAAAGCGACATCAGCACCTATAATACTTTGAGCCAATGAAGTAGAGAACTGTAATCTTCCTTTTTCAACATTTTTAGTAACTAATGCTTCTAAACCAGGTTCAAAAATAGGTATAATTCCTTTGTTTAAATTTTGAATTTTAGTATGATCAATATCCACACAAATTACATCTATGCCAACTTCAGCAAAACAAGTTCCTGTTACTAAACCAACGTATCCTGTTCCAACTACAACTATCTTCATTTATATAATCTCTTTTAAAATTCTTTTACTAATCAATCCTAACACGGTCAAAAAACAAGCTAAAATTCCACCCAACAAAACTCCTTTAGATTTCCCAAAATGTTCTTTTGGTAATGGTAGAATTGGTCGGTCTATGACTTGAATTAGTGGCGTTTCTTTACGTAAGGTCACCTTGGCTAGTTCGGTTTGTTTCACTAATTCGGTTAAAATAGCGGTATTGGCTTGCACATCGACCTGGCGCTTGGCAGATGGCGCTCTATTCACATTCAAGGCTGGGTTCAACATAAATGTGTTGTCGTTGGCTACCGCTACACCCGTAATCGCACCATTCAATTCCGCACGAATTGAGTCCGTTTGTTTTTGTAAAATTGCCATATTTAGTCGGGCTTTCTTACTTTTGGTATTCACATAAAAGTCAGAAACTTGCTTAGCTAAGGTTTCAGAGAATGCTTTAGCAAAGGCCTCATTCTCTGATTTCACATCAATACTAATAATCGATGTTTTTTTATCTTTTTGAGCTACGGTTAAACTAGTTTTAGACAAATCTTCATACATAACTCCCATAATACTGTCGTGCTCTCTTGTAAAGTACTTGCGTTTGGTCAAAGGGGGAAATTGGATGGCTTTTAATTTCGGTTTCTCATTCCATACTTCTCGCCATTCTTTGGTTTGAATATATAGTTCTGCCAAAGAAATAGTATCGGTTCCTACAAGTACCGGTAGCATCAAGGTTTGCTCTACCATCAAGCGGGATTTAAATAATTCGGTCAAATTAGAACCCGTAAACATACCTCCTGCACTACCTCCTAAATCGAAACCTAAAGAACTTGCCAATCCTAAGGCACCTCCCATTCCCCCAGATTTCTCATCTTCTAATGCAAAGGATAAGGTGGCAGTATAAATTGGTTTTTTACTAATGGAGTAGGCTAATCCTATAGCTGCCCCTATTACTCCAGCTAATACAATGATCTTCCATTGCGACAGTAAGTACGAGTACCATTCTTTGGCTTTCTCGAGTAGTTCTTTTAAGGTTATTTCGTCGTTTTGTGTTTCCATATATTTTGCTGCTAACCTGCCAGCTGCAGGCAGGGACGCTATGGCGCCAAGTTCTTTATTTGTTGTCTGTTATCGGTTGTCTGTCATTGCGAACAGAATGAAGCCTGCCTGCGGCAGTCAGGCAATCTTTAATTTGCCACTAAGACGCTAGGGCGCCAAGGTTTTTTTGTTGTTATTAGTTGACTTCGAGTGCCTCAGTTAACGCTTATTCTTGTTGACTGAGGCACTCGAAGTCAACATTTATTATACTTTATTCGTTGTTCTAATGTTCTTTGTTAAAATTTTGAATATTCAATACGGAATGTTGAATATTGAAATTTGCACTTCGTAAATCTAATATCGTAACTCGTACTTCGTATATCGTACTTCGTATATCGTACCTCGTATATCCTACAATCTCCAATAATTCGCATAATCCTCTTTCTTCAACACGCCTTTAATGTCAAAAAGATATACCGGTCCGTTGGACAAGCTTTCAAAATCTGATGGTTGCATGCTACGATACGCTTGATGTCCTACAGCTAAAACGATACTATCGTATTTCCCTTCGGGTGCTGCTTTCAATTGAATATTGTATTCGTGGGCTAATTCTGCTGGGCTTCCAAAAGGGTCAATCACATCAACGGCAATCGAATAGTCTTCTAACTCTTTGATTAGATCAACTACTTTCGAATTGCGAATGTCTGATACCTCTTCTTTGAAGGTGATGCCCATCACCAAGACTCTCGATTTTCCTGGATTTTTATCTTGTTCAATCAAGGACTGTACAATGCGTTTGGCAATAAACGACGGAATAAAATCATTCACGCGTCGTCCTGCCGCAATTACTTGTGGTTCGATGCCCATCATTTTGGCTTTGTGCATCAAGTAAAACGGATCCACACTAATGCAATGACCACCAACTAAACCAGGTTGGTATTGATGAAAATTCCATTTGGTTCCTGCCGCAGCAATCACCGCTTGGGTATCAATCCCCATTTTATCAAAAATAATCGCCAATTCGTTCATTAACGAAATATTGATGTCTCGTTGGGTGTTTTCAATCACCTTGGCTGCTTCGGCTACTTTAATCGATTCAGCGCGATGCAATCCTGCTTTGATAATACTTCCGTATACCCCAGCAATTAATTCCAAGGCTTCGGCATCATTGCCAGATACTATTTTTAATATGGTAGTCAAGGTTCTCACCTTATCACCAGGCACAATGCGCTCTGGGCTGTAGCCGTATTTAAAATCAACACCGCCTTGCAATCCTGAAACAGCTTCCAAAATAGGCAAACAATCGTCTTCCGTACAACCTGGATAAACGGTAGATTCATACACCACAACATCGCCTTTTTTCAAGGCAGATGCTACACTTTTAGTCGCGCCTAATAGCGGATTCAAATTCGGCACTTTATTGGAATCAATATCCGTGGGTACTCCGATAATATGAAAATGCGCCTGTCGCAAATCGGCAACATTGGCTGTAAAAGTAATATCACAACCTACAAAAGCGGTACTATCTAATTCTTTAGACGGATCAATCCCTCGTTGCATTAACGCAATACGCTCTTGATTGATATCAAATCCTATGACCTTAAACTGCTTTGCCAACTCTAAAGCCAAAGGCAATCCCACATAACCTAATCCAGTTACGGAAATGCATTTTTCTTTGTTGATAAAAGGTTGTAAGCTATAAAGCATTTGTTTTCGGTTATTGCGAACGTTGTGAAGCCTGCCTGCGGAAGTCAGGCAATCTTTTATTTATTATATCAAACTTCGTTGTTCAACATTCGTTGTTCTAATGTTCTTTGTTAAAATATTGAATATTCAATACGGAATGTTGAATATTGAAGTTTGCATTTTGTAAATCGTACTTCGTATATCGTACCTCGTAAATCGTACCTCGTAAATCGTAAATTACTTAAATGCTGTCACAATTAACAACGCCAAGCTCGTCATCACACTTCCGATGCTTACCCATTCTCCAGTACTCATTTTCTTGGTTTCTGGTTTTTCGGGAATGATGATTTGAGATCCTGGGGTTACCTTAGGATAGGATTTGAAAAACAAGAAAGAACCTGTTACCGAAGCTTGTCCATTAGGATAAACCACATAGACTTTTTTCTTCCAAGCTTTCGCATCGGTACCTCCTACCGCATTCAGATAGTAATTAATACTTCTGCCTGAATTGTATGGGATTTCCGAAGTCAGCAATACATTCCCTAGTACTTTTACACTTTCTGAGTAGGGAGCCACTTCAATTTCATCTCCTGGTTGTAAGGTGATGTTGGTTCTACTTTTTGGATTTCGCGCAATACGATCCCAATCTAATGGAATAGTAATGTATTTCATTTCTTCTGTAAATTTTTTAAGGGTCTTGTTGGAAACACTATCTTTTTGACTCAAATTAATATCTACTACATTTTCCAAGTCTTCAATTTGCTTAGCCGAAATGGGACGTTTGATTTTGACTCCTTTTATATTCGCCAGAGGAGTTAATCCACCTGCACGTTGTATCACAGTGTAGACTTTTTCTTTTTTATCTGCCAAAACGTATTTCCCTCCATAGGTAACAGCTCCCGATACAGTCACCATTTCTGGTTTTTCATAGACTGCCATTTTGCGGATGTTCACTACATCAAAAGGAGCCAATACAAAATTTTGTGCTTGTTCGTTATTTTCTGGAGTAATTTCAATATTGAATAATTCCGCTCTAGATGTATTGTTGGCATCTATCGTTTCCGACTGAATCATTCGCGCCACTTCCACACGTTTCGAAGCCGAACCAATCAAACCACCCGCTTGCACCAATAAATCATTTAAGGTAAGTGCCGGGTGAAAGTCGTATTCCCCTGGTTTTTTAATTTCGCCATCGATAGTCACTTTGAATTCTTCTTTGAAATCTAAAATAGAATAGACCGTAACCACATCTTCTTTATCCAAACTGATATTCGCTTGTGCATCCCCTGATAGTGCTTTCGCCAAATTAACGGATACAGTTTCTTTGGTCAAATCGTCTTTCACACGTACAATAGTGGCACGCGTAGTATAGGCATCTTCTTTCAATCCATCCGCTTTGGCTATCAAATCAGCAATACGCATCCCTGGATAAAACGAATAGGTATTCGGACGGAATACCGCTCCTTGAATACTAATTCGGTTTTCAAAACGGTTCAAGATTCGATTCACAGTAAACACATCTCCTGCCTGTGGTTTATAGCTAGCAAATTCGGTCGCTTTGATGTCACGCACCTTAAATTCCTTGTCTGTTTTTTGCAACACATTCACCGAAGCTGTATAGGCTACATCTGTGAATCCTGAAGCAAAAAACAATAAATCAGTGAAGCTTTCGCCTTTTTTCATCTCAAAAATCCCTGGGCGTTTCAACTGCCCTTCTAATGTTACGCGTTGGGTATAAGCTGGAATACGAATGACGTCATTGTCTTTCAAGCCAATATTATCCGATTGATTGCCCTGCACCAAAAAACGGTACAAATCGATGGTGCGGTATACTTTGTTGTTGCGAATCAATTCAATGTTTCGGTAGCTTCCGTTTTTGGCTGGTCCACCACCTAAGAATAACGCATTATACACTGTAGCCAAAGAAGAAATAGAATAATTGCCGGGTTGTTGGCTACCAATCAAAGTCACTTTGATGGTGCGAATTCGACTCAAGCTAATTCCCACCTGAGATTGTCCCGAACGAACAGTACTGAATACTTTAGCGATAGCATTTTTAATTTTTACACTAGCGGCCTCTATGGTCATTCCCGAAACGGCAATTTGCCCTACATATTGGATGTTCACTTTTCCCTCTACTGAAACCGGTACGGCATCACTAAATTCTTGAATTCCATACACACTAATTTGCAATTCGTCTCCAGGACCTAACACATAATTCAATGGGGTAGCCAATTTCAAATTAGGTTCAAAATTCAAGGTAGGCGTATCAAACAATTCCGATCCAAAAACCAAGGCATTAGCTTGGTCTTTTACCTTAACATTAACTGTAGACTCTTGAACTTTACCCAAACTTTCTGTGCTTTCAATCGCATTTCCTTTTTTAGTATTGGCTGCCATAGGAGTACCCAAACGCGCTTTCAATTTTGCAAACTCGCTGGCGGGCATTCCCTTAGCCAAAGCCATCGGTTCTGCTTGATCAATCGTCATGCTATTGCTTTGCAATTGAGAACGTAATTTCACCAAATCGGCATCGGATAAATTATCCACTTTCAGCGTGCTTAAGTTTTGACCTTTCAATAAATCCTGAGCTATTACTGTAGTCGTTTGCGCCAAGGCTAAAAACAAAAAGGCGATAAAAAGTAATTTTTTCATATTTTATATTCTGATATTTTTATTTGGTATTTCGTAAATCGTCCCGAAGCGTCGGGATCGTATATTGTAAATCTATTGTATTTATCTCACTAATTTAATAAGTCAGATCCTTGTCTTTCCAGCTCATTATAGATATACTTTACCTCCTGAGATTGTTCTTTTTGCAAGATCAAGTTGGCATCGGGCGTACTCACAAAAATCGTGTTTTTTAACCCAATAAAAGTCGAAAAAACATCCGTGCCAATCACCATATTACCGTTAGCATCTACAGGATGACCTTGAGCAGCCAAATAATCATAGACCGATTCAAAAGAACCTAAGTCGGACCAGGTAAATTGCGAAGCCACTACTTTGATTTTTTTAGAACGTTCCATCACTGCATAGTCAATACTAATCGATGGAATTGCCATAGAAAGCTCCAAATCCAATTGCCCTGCTTGATTGGCTTCCCAAGCGGTTTTAGCTTTGACATACACTTCCGGTTCAAAGGCTTTCAATTCATCCAATAGCACAGTTGCTTTAAAACAGAACATGCCGCTGTTCCATAGAAAATTACCCTTGGAGATAAAATCAATAGCAGTGGCTTTGTTGGGTTTTTCACGAAAAGCCAGCACATCATCGCCTCGGTATTGAATATAGCCATAACCTGTTTCCGGTTTGGTTGGTACAATGCCAAAAGTAACGATAAAATCATCTTTAGCTTTGGCAATAGCAGCTGAAATAGCATCATTATAGGCTTCCATTTCGTCTATAATATGATCGGAAGGAGTTACAATTAGGATGTCATCGGGTTTAGCAGCAAAAGCAGCAAAAGCAATCGCGGCTGCCGTATTTCTGGGTGTAGCCTCTACTATGTCAATGTATGGAGTTTGAGTTTTCTCGAACACCTTGCGACTCAAATGACAATTATCAACATTACCCACTACCATCACTTGGTTGACCAAATGACTATTGCGCGCGACTGTCATCTCAAACAAAGTCTTCCGCTCAAACAATTCTAAATATTGTTTGGGTTGGCTTTTGCGAGACAGCGGCCACAAACGGCTACCAACTCCTCCAGTAAGAATAACATGTATGATGGATTGATTCATAATTTGATTTTTCAGTATTTGATTTTTACATAAAACTGAAAAAATACTATTTTTAGGATTTAATATAAGATTGCTTCACTGTGTTCGCAATGACGGACAACTTACAACTATTTCTTCGCCTGTTTATCTGCAACTTCCTGACGTAAACTACTGCTTGAAAAGCGGTGTTCACGAACATTAAAACACAATTCAATTCCTTTTTCCTCGCAATAGGTTCTGCCCGTAAAATTTTTATGTTGGTATTCGTCACCAATGATACGCACATCGATTTTGAAAGCACGTAATATATCTTCTAAATCTTGCTCAGTAGCATAAGGCACAATTTCATCTACAAATTTACAGCCCTTCAATTGAATATAACGCTCCACCACCGATTGTACCGGACGGTTTTTTTCAGGACGATCAATAGTTGGATCGGTTTGCAAACCACAAATCAAATAATCACATTGACGTTTGGCTTCTTCCAACATGGTAATATGCCCTGCATGTAACAAATCAAAGGCACTGAAGGTAATTCCTACTCTATGTTTAGCATTCATAATTGGATTCAATTAAAATTAAACAAATGTTAATTTCATTTCACGGCTTCGCCGTTTCCAGTCCCAATAAAGGGAGTGGAAAAATTGGTTTTTCGAGCATTTCAAAAGTAGTAAAAATAAATTAATCAGTTGTCACTTTTTAAGCTATCAGGATATTATAAATTATACACACTATCAATCAAGTCTCTAATACACTACTAATCAAGGAAAAATAAATTTATTGTTACATAAAAAATAGTGAAATATCACTAAATTCAGGGAGAAGAAAAGATATACGATTTACGATGGACGAAGTACGATATAGTTAACAGTTTTCAGGTATAAATGTTCAAGGTTTATTAATTGAATGATCTTCAATTGAGCGAAGCGACTTCTTATATTTTCTTATATGACTTATAGGGATCAAATTTATTTAACCACAAAGAGCTCAAAGTCCTTCGCGAAGCTCAGGATAATAGCACTAAGGTTCACTAAAAATGTAGTAATTGAATAGAAGTATTCAGTAATCAGCAACAAGTGTTCAGGATATACTAACTTAAATCGTCTTAAATAGAGCGAAGCGACTTCTTATATTTTCTTATATGACTTATAAGGTTCAAATTAAACACAAAGAGCACAAAGTCCTTCGGCAAGCTCAGGATAATAGCACTAAGGTTCACAAAGTGAATATTCTTAATGCAACTTAAATCCTTAATGGTTCAATTAACTTATCTGAACTTGAATGGAGCAAAGCGACTTTCTTAAATTTCCTTATATGACTTATAGGGTTCAAATTTATTTAACCACAAAGTGCACAAAGTCCTTCGCCAAGCTCAGGATGACAGCTCAAAGTCTCACTAAAAATGTAGCAATTGAATAATTTGAAAATGGAACAATTCTGATATTTATAATTGAAGATAAGTGATCAGTAATCAGCTATAATGTTCAGGATATACTAACTTAAATGGTCTTCAATTTAGCGAAGCGACTTTCTTATATTTTCTTATATGACTTATAGGGTTAATTAATTTACGAAGTACGATAGTAGATATACGACCCAAGGCGAAGCCGAACGGAGCGAAGCTAATTAGTAACTTCAACATTCAAAATTCCATATTGAATATTCAACATTAGAACAACGAATCTTGAACAACGAATCTTGAACAACGAATCTTGAACAACGAACAGACACAATAAATTAAAAACTTCCTACCTTAGCGTCTTCGTGGCAAATTAGAGAGTGCCTGACTGCCGCAGGCAGGCTTCATTGCGTTCGCAATGACAGATAACAAGTATAGCGTTGACTGAGGCCCTCGAAGTCAACCGACAACTCTTACTTATGCTTCATCTTCAACACACAACCCATCGATTCTAAGACTAAAACATAGTGAGAAGCAGTTATTTCCTTAACTATCGCTTGTTGGTTCACAAATGGACCTGAATCGACTTCAATAGTATCTCCTACTTTGTATGAACTCACTTCAATTTCAGCTACATTTGGAGCGCTCAACCATTTTTTGATAGTAGCAATTTCTTCCTCGCGAACAATAGCAGGTTTTTGCAACCAAAACAAATAGCGCACAGCTCCTTGTGAATCAAAAACCAAAGAACGATCTTTCTCATCGAGATGAACAAAAACATACGAATTAAACAAAGGCACTTCGACCTTCTTTTTACGATCGGACCATTGGCGCTCTTTGATAACCAAAGGACAATAGCAATCAATACCGATAGCTTGTAATTGCTCGGCTACTTTTTTCTCCCATTTGGGTTTAGTATAGAGTACGTACCAGTTCATGATTATTTATTATTATTTCTAATTGCCGTCTCCCGACACTTCGGGACGAGTGATTTTTGCTAAAAAATTGTATCGAGAACAATTGTTTAAGCCCCAATACCTTGGTATACAAAACCAATAGCTTCCAATTCGACACGATCTAATAAATTGCGTCCGTCAAATACAAAGGCTGGTTTTTGCATACCATGGTAAATTTGTTGCCAATCGTAAGTGGTAAATTCATCCCATTCTGTCAACACTGCAATTGCGTGTGCTCCTTTGCAGGCTTCATAGGCAGTAGCAAACGATTGAACTTGAGCCACATTTGCATCATGCGAACGTGTTTCCAAATAATCCAAATCGGCAATCACCTTAGTAGACGAAACTTTAGGATCATAGACCGCAATCTGTGCTTGTTCGTTAATCAAATCATCTGCCACATAAATCGCTGCTGATTCTCTGGTATCATTGGTATCTTTCTTAAACGCCCAGCCTAAAAAAGCAATCTTTTTAGCCGCTACGGTATTGTATAAAGTCTGTACTATTTTAGTTGAAAAACGTCTTTTTTGATGGTCATTCATAATGATTACTTGTTCCCAATAATCAGCCACTTCATTCAGCCCATACGACTTAGCGATATACACCAAATTCAGAATGTCTTTTTGAAAACAAGAGCCTCCAAAACCAACAGATGATTTCAAAAATTTAGAACCAATACGGCTGTCCATTCCAATAGCACGTGCTACTTCATTGACATCAGCCCCAGTCTTTTCACACAATTCCGACATCGCATTAATAGACGAAATTCGTTGCGCTAGAAAAGCATTCGCCGTTAATTTCGACAATTCCGAAGACCAAACATTCGTCGTTAAGATTTTGTCGGTTGGCACCCAATTGGCATACACTTCCACCAAGGACTGAATCGCTTCTTGCCCTTCGGGAGTAGTATCACCACCAATTAAAATACGATCCGGTTGCAATAAATCTTGAACTGCAGTTCCTTCGGCTAAAAATTCTGGATTCGATAAGATCTGGAATTGCACTCCGTTTCCGGTATGATCTAATATATTTTTAATTGCCTCGGCAGTACGCACAGGCAAAGTAGATTTCTCCA